>JAEWMT010000089.1 GCA_023393095.1 Bacillota bacterium | reverse complement strand
GCCCGAAGGAAGCGTTGGAGCGGAGAAATATGTATCTGCTGTGTATACAATTACAGAAACTATATAGTTTCACAATTACCTAATAAGGTGCTTAATGATAAATCAATATTCCCTTAGTCAATAAAATTGAAATTTATCGAATTGATAAAGTTTTAAAAGAAACAGTTTCAATTTACCACAAATTTAGGTATACTAGTATTATTAGGTTTCTTACTAGTAAAGCATTCTGTACTGGTTTGAGTTCTCTATGTGAAGAGGCTTACAAGAGATTTGGTAAATTTATGAGTTTCGCAATTATCTACTAATTCATGTATTGAAAGGATAAGATTTATGAAAAACGAATTACTCCACATTGGTCCCTTAGTAATCCATGGTTACGGATTGATGATTGCCATTGGTATTCTGGCTGCTTATCTAACTGTGGAATACCGTGCCAAGAAAAAAAATATGAAATATGAATTGATTTTTAACCTGACAATATGGTGTGCTATCGGAGGCATCCTTGGCGCCAAGCTGTTATACATATTAACACAGTTAAAAAGTATCATAGCCGATCCTAGTAGTCTTCTTGGGGAGTTTGCAGAAGGATTTGTTGTTTATGGTGGTATCATTGGTGGTATCTTTGCCGGATATTTATTTTGTAGAAAATACAAATTAAATTTTTTAAAATATTTTGATTTAGTAATGCCTTCCATTGCTTTAGCGCAAGGTTTTGGCCGTATCGGTTGTTTACTTGCCGGCTGCTGCTATGGGTTAGAAACCAAAAGTGCTTTTTCCTTAGTATTTCCCAACTCCGATTATGCACCTCAAGATGTTCACCTAGTTCCAACCCAACCAATTTCCAGTGTTCTGGATTTTCTTAACTTTTTTGTACTAGTATATCTATCAAGAAAAGTTAAGGCAGATGGTCAGGTTGCCGGTTTTTATCTGGTATTTTACAGTGTGGGCAGATTCATCCTTGAATTCTTCCGCGGAGATCTCGAACGCGGAAGTATTGCCGGTATCTCCACCTCACAGTTCATATCCATATTTCTTTTTATCCTGGGAGCTGCAATTATACTAATCACTGGTCTTAGATCAAAAAAAATAACGGATAAAATAGATTAATCTTATCTTTTTTAATATGGAATTTTCTACTGCGTGATGCCAATCATAATAGGATCCATATCGTAATTAATTAATTTGGTACCAGTAATAATCAAAAGAAGCCTGTCAGACTGACATAGAAATGTCAGTCTGACAGGCTTCCTCTGTTATTCATGATAATATTTTAGAAGCAACGGAAGAATAAAATTCTGTTTACATTGATACGTTCAAATTCCCAACGGTTTCTTCTCCAACGGAAGCCCAGAATAAATTGTCTGTCAACTTGGATTGGAAAAAACCAGAAACTACTACCGTTAATCAACCAAATAAACGTGAAGCTGTTAATACATCGGCGGAGTTCTCTTGGTCCCACTCGTCTACCCGGTCTAAAAGGAACACCAAAACCTCCCCGTCCTTCCCCTAGCGGTGCTGCACGCTCCATTTCTGGCGGCTGAGGAATAAAATTGGGCGGAGGTGTTCTGGGTGCTTGCATTCCAGGTCCCATCGGAGGCCCCCCTGGTGGCGGTGTCATCGGTCGCCCTGGCATTCCTGGAACAAATCTTGGTGGTGTCATCTGCTGTCCTTCCAAACCGGGTTGCGGCTCGAAGGAATCGTAATCAGACAGATACTCTCTCTCATTTAGATTATCCTGATTATAGTCTCTATTCAATCTAAGGATTCCTTTCTATGTTATCATTTATATTTTATTTTATGAAATAATAATAGAAAGGTGAGAATTCAAAGTTAAAACTCTTTTTTACGAAATATATTTACGGATATCATATAGGAAATGATTAAGGCTATGATTAATATAGCCGGTACAATTACATATGCATACTTCATTGATGTTTTAGCAATGTCAATAATAACCGTCGGTATTTGTAAAGAACCTGCCTTTAATGCCTTACTTACCAAAACAGTAATAGCAAATGGAATAATGTATACCGCAAATAACAGAATTCTGGATTTCTCTACACCCAGTTTTATTACAAACGGTATAATAATACTATAAAATATGATAGCGACTGCTGCCCCCACTGCACAGCTTGTTAAAGTCGGTAGTATTTTATCTATACTTCCGGTGAGATACAATGCAAATCCAAATAACATTCCAATCACAACACCGATTGCTGTTAATAAAATCATAATTACATACTTCTCAAGGACAAATAATTCTTTTGTAACCGGTAAAGTAAGAGCAAAAGAATCCCAATGTGCCGACTCATCATAGGAATATACACTTAATGTTAATACAGCAACCAATACTGTAAAAATAGTACTGAAAAAGCTTCCATCTCCCGATGAAACAGCCATAAATCCATATATCACGATTAAGATTACAAATAGCTTGACACTTTTCTTTAAATTAATAAAATCCTTTAATATCAAACCCTTCATATTATTTCCACTCCTTTCCTTTGCTAACTAATAACATGATCTCTTCTATGGAGGTTCTTTCAACCGTATATTGACGATAATGTCTCAGAAAGGAATCTTTATTACGAATCAATACATCCCCACCAAAACTGTTCTCACGGAATCCAACAATAAAGGATTGATCAATTCCTATGATATCTTCCTTTCTACAATGTATGATACCATGCTGATAGATCAGATTATCCTTGCTCTCACTAAAAACAATACTTCCCTGATGTATAAATGTAACATAATCCGCTATTTTCTCAATATCACTTATAATATGAGAAGATAATAGGATTGTATTTTCTTCGTCCTGTATGAATTCAAGAAAAATATCGAGAATCTCCTCCCTTACCATCGGATCAAGACCACTAGTCGCCTCATCCAGAATCAATAAGCGTGAATTGTGGGATAAAGCGATTGCAATGGAAAGCTTCATCTTCATACCACGGGAATAATCTTTGATAATTTTACCTTCAGGAAGCTGTAGTTTTTTGAGATAACTGAAATAGATATTCTCATTCCAATTCTGATATATATTTTTCATTACCAGATTAATATTCTTTGCATTAAGATTATCATGAAGATTACTGCCGTCAAATACTACTCCAATCTGTGCTTTTACTTCACTGGAACATGATTTACTGTTTTCTCCAAGAATTTTAATTTCACCGCTCTCTATTCTGATCAAATCCAGAATTGCTTTGATTGTGGTGGTTTTACCTGCTCCGTTTTCTCCGACAAATCCCATAATTGATCCCTTGGGAACATGAAAGCTAATGTTATTTAAAGTAAAATCTTTATAGCATTTTCTTAAATTTTTAACTTCTATTGCATTTTTATCCGTTTGATAATTCAAACTTAAAGAGCCATTCATATTAAGCCTCCTCTTCATAAATCATTTTCATAATTTCTATTAATTCATCCATGTTAATACCACCGGTCTTTGCTCCGGCAATCGCCTTGGTCAGATGTTCCTCCACAATACGAAGCTGCTCTTCCCTTACGAATTCCAGGTTTTTTTCAGCTACAATGCTTCCTTTTCCGACGATTGTATGAATGAAGCCGTCCCGTTCTAGATCTTCATATGCTCTTTTTGTTGTAATCACACTGATACGAAGTTCCTTTGCCAGGGTGCGCATGGAAGGGAGCATAGCTCCGGCCTCCAACTCTCCACTGATAATCATCTGTTTCATCTGCGAGGTAATCTGCTCATAAATCGGCTTATCGTTAGAATTGCTTATAAATATATTCATTTGTCCACCTCCGGAGGCGTTATATTGTATATATCATATATGCACAATATAACACCGAATTACTCGCATGTCAATAAAATAAAATTTATAACTTCACATTAAATCATAAGCACTCTTCAATGGGGTGAATGCGTTAGCCTCGTTTTAAAGACGGATCAAATACCGCATCTTAAACGTAGTCGAAAACATAATTGATTATTTCAGAAACTTATAATATAATGTTAAAAACATAAATTTTAATTAAATAACAGCGCTACTTGTTATGCGTAGAAAGAGGATCATCTATGAACAATACAAAGGTTGTAAAATTCGGTGGAAGCTCACTTGCTGATGCAAATCAGTTTAAAAAGGTTGCGGATATCATTCATGCTGACAAAAACAGACGTTATGTGGTTGCCTCCGCTCCGGGAAAGCGTTTTTCGGAGGATATTAAAATTACAGATATGCTTTATAACTGTTATGATAAAGCATCCAAAGGAGAAAACTTTGAGAAAGAATTTAACGCGATTGAAGAACGTTACAATTCTATTATAAAGGATTTATCACTTGATCTATCTCTTGAGGAAGAATTTAAGTATATTAGAGCCTCCTTTGCACATAGCGCTGGTCGTGATTATGCGGCAAGCCGTGGCGAATATCTTAATAGTATCGTACTTGCGAAATATCTTGGTTTTCCTTTCCTAGATACCGTTGGTCTTCTCTATTTTAACGAAAGCGGCGAATTTGATCTGGAAAGAACACTTACAAAGCTCGGTCCCAAGTTAGAGTCCATGGAAAACGCAGTTATTCCGGGCTTCTATGGAAGTATGCCTAATGATACAATAAAGACCTTCTCCCGAGGCGGTTCCGATGTAACCGGATCAATTGTAGCAAGAGCCATTAATGCAGAAATTTATGAAAATTGGACGGATGTAAGCGGCTTTTTAATCTGTGATCCCAGAATCGTAAATGATCCGAAACCGATTACTACCATTACATATCAGGAGCTAAGAGAATTATCTTATATGGGTGCTACCGTACTTCATGAAGATGCTATCTTCCCTGTGCGTACCGTAGGAATTCCGATTAATATTAAAAATACCAACCATCCGGAAGATCCTGGAACCATGATCGTATCCCAGACTGTGGACAGCAGTAATTATATCATAACCGGTATTGCCGGTAAGAAGGGCTTTTCCGCAATCACTATCGAGAAGGATATGATGAACAATGTTGTCGGTTTTGGACGTAATGTTCTTCGTGCTTTAGAAAAGAATAATCTTTGCTTTGAACATATCCCTTCCGGAATTGATACATTGAGTGTTATTGTTAACACAGAATCAATCAAAGGTAAGGAAAAAACTGTTTTAGATGAAATTATCTCCAGAACTCATCCTGATCATATTGAAATTGAAGATAATTTTGCTTTGATCGCTGTAGTTGGCAGAGGAATGAAAAAGACAAGAGGAACGGCTGCAAAGATCTTTACTGCTCTCGCTGAGGCAAAGGTAAATATTAAAATGATTGATCAGGGTTCTTCCGAGTTAAATATTATCATCGGAGTATCTGAAGAAGATTTTGAAGAAGCTACCAGAGCTATCTATAACATATTTGTGCAGCAGTAATTTACAGGGCAAATTGTATTACAGACATTAGGAAATACCAGCTTCGAAATCAATTCAACTAGTATCACTTTGAGGTATGAAACTGAGCAGGCTATATATACTATTCAGTGTTCATACCTCATTCTTCTTTGTCCCATAAAGTAGTGTCTAATCGATAACATTCAACGTTCATTCCACTTTGAATAGAACCAATAGAAAATAACTATTGTATTTTTATAAACTTTTATGTATAATAAGGAACCGGTAGATTTAACAATTAAAGAGGAATCGAATCTTCGATCCACTTGCTTATAATTGAATTTTCAGCGAGACAATGGCGTCTGAAAAAATGAGAATTAATTTTGATCTCATTTTTTTAGAGCCATTTTTTTTGCTTTTAAAACAATCTACTGTTTTATTTCAAAAGATTCATA
Organism: Bacillota bacterium; assembly: GCA_023393095.1. Lineage (GTDB taxonomy): Bacteria > Bacillota > Clostridia > Lachnospirales > Lachnospiraceae > Mobilitalea. The sequence goes on along the minus strand of JAEWMT010000089.1, from coordinate 7,050 downwards.
GAAATTTTTCATGCTGTAAGTCATTCAATGGGGAAGCGGCAACAGAAGTATACCTTACTTCTGTATAAGCATGAGTAGTCTGGTTTCTGAAAAAAGAACATGAAAGAGACAACTTCCCAAAGCAAAGATGCTCTGGAACCGCTCGAACAAAACAAGGAGGTTTATGCATGAAAGGATTAAATGGAGCTGATATGGCATTTGTCATATTCTCCGCAGCACTAGTAATGTTAATGGTGCCAGGATTAGCATTATTTTATGGAGGAATGGTTAAAAGTAAAAATGTTTTAAGTACAACACTGCATAGTTATGCGGCGTTGGTTATAATTTCTGTACAATGGTTATTCTTTGGATACTCTCTGGCTTTTGGACCCGATAAATTCGGTATGATCGGAAGCTTAGACTGGTCATTCTTTAACAATGTCAGCTTAGGAGCTAATGCAACATATTCTTCAACGATACCACACTTATTATTTGCCGTATTTCAGATGATGTTTGCTGTTATAACAGCAGCAGTTATTTCAGGAGCATTTGCAGAACGTATGAGATTTCCTGCTTTCATACTTTTTATTCTACTCTGGACAACCTTAGTATATGACCCAATAGCACACTGGGTATGGGCAGGTTCCGGTGATCATATGGGATGGCTGAAAAAGCTTGGCGTAATCGATTTTGCCGGTGGAAATGTTGTAGAAATCAACTCCGGTGTGTCAGGACTTGTTGCCGCCATCATGTTAGGGAAGAGAAAAAAACCTAATCCAAACCCCCATCATGTTCCTATGGCAATCTTAGGGGGAGGAATCCTGTGGTTTGGTTGGTTTGGCTTTAATGCAGGAAGTGCTTTGGCTATCAATGGTGTTGCAATCAATGCCTTCTTGACAACGAATACCTCTGCTGCCGCAGGAGCCATTTCCTTTGTTATATGTGAGTGGCTTATTAATAAAAAACCGACAACACTTGGAACCATCAGTGGAGCACTCGCAGGTCTTGTAGCCATAACACAAGGTGCAGGTTATGTAACTCCCTTTTCCGCATTTATCATTGGATTAATCGGCGGATGTGTAAGCTTCTTTGCCATTGTCATACTAAAAGCAAAGCTTGGTTATGACGATGCCCTTGATGCCTTTGGATGTCATGGTGCTGCCGGAATCTGGGGTGCTATAGCAACTGCCATATTTGCTACGACCAAAGTAAATCCCAATGGTGCTGATGGCTTATTATATGGCAATTATAAATTACTTCTCGCCCATCTGGTTTCAATCGCTGCCTGTGCTTTATATACAGCTTTGATGACTTTTGTGATACTTAAGGTGATCAGCTTATTTTTAAAATTAAGAACCGATAAGGATGAAGAAGCAGCGGGACTTGATGTAACTTTGCACGGTGAAGCAGCTTATCATATCTAATAATTTAACTAATGGATGAACAGGATACATTGCTATAGGAGTTCTACTATGTTATAATTATCTTATCAGACAAGGAGGGATGATTATGAATGATATTATGACGAAAGTAGACATAATAACATCGCCTAACATGCTAGATGACTTAATCGATTCGCTGAATAAAATCGGAGTTACAGGAATGACTGTCTCTAATGTTTTAGGATGCGGAGTTCAAAAGGGTCACCGGGAATACTATCGTGGAATGCCGGTAGATATTAAGCTCTTATCAAAGGTAAAAATCGAAATTGTTATTTGTGAAGTACCTTTGGATGTATTGCTTGATACTGTAAAAAGCGTACTACATACCGGTAATATGGGAGACGGCAAGATTTTTGTTTATGATGTAAAGAATGTAATTCGTATCAGCAATGGTGCTGAAGGAAGAGACGCTCTACAGTAATATTGAGAACAGAAGAAGACTTCTTAAAATTAAGGTTATTATAAAATCCTCTTAGTTGAACCAGTTACCTGGTCTTACTAAGAGGATATTTTTTTACATTTTATCATGTGTGTGAAACCATTTTTGAAATTACTTCTTTAAAAATAAAATCACACCTCTGTTAAGGGATAAGCCCTATAACAATAAATAGATGAAATATTTTAAATTATTGAAGATAACATTTCAATCCCGTCGTTTATATCATTGAAAAGAGGCTGGGATCCCCCTAATAATTTTTCTATAGTAACTGGTTTCAAACTAATGATCAAATAAGATATCTTATAAAGGAGACAGTATGATTAAAATTGTTAAACTTATATCACTCATAATCGTTTTTGCTTTATCGTTATCTGTTTTTAATAATATAGCCGCAAATAAAAAAAGGAAACACATGGCTAAACTTCTCAATAATCCTTAAAACTTGCATAAGAACTTGCCAGATAGTCCTCTACGGCATTGTCATCAGCGTTCTGAAATCAATTACCTAATAAATTCTTCTTCAATATTGAAGACAAATGAAATATACTATCGTTATAGTATTTGAGATATGAATGAAGTATCCAAGAGACTGTGCTACGAAAGGAGGCGGAAATAATCAATAATGAGCAATATTATGAATATTTAATAGATACCTATAAAAATCTTATTTACTCCATTTGTTATAAAATCGTAAGAGATTATTTTGACGCCGAAGATCTAGCCCAGGAAACCTTTCTTTCCGCCTACAAGCATTTATCCACCTTTGACCGGCAATATGAAAAAGCCTGGTTATGCCGAATTGCTACTAATAAATGTCTGGATTTTGTAAAACGTGCGGACCGGCATAGTATACCTACCGAGGAGGAATACTTCATTACCCAGTCGGACAATGTACCATCACCAGAAGAAAGTATGCTGGAATCTGAGGTGAAACGGCAACTGTCTGAACGATGTCTTAAATTAAAAACACCATATCGGGAAATCGCACTCGATTATTTTTACAGTGAATTATCCGCAGCAGAAATAGCCGCCAATACCGGAAAGAATATAAAAACGGTTCAGACTCAGATTTACCGCGCCAGAGCATTGCTGCAGAAGTCATATCGAAAGGGGGCATATAGTAATGAATGAAAATGAACATATATCCAGAGAAGATTTTGCATTATTTCAAAATGACAGGATAAATCAAAGTGATAAAGAGAATTTTTTAAAGCATATTAGTAGCTGCAACCATTGTGCTGATCAATTTGCAGTCCTGATGTCAGAGGAACTCATTACCGCACCCAGGGATATGAAAGCCAATATATTAAAGGCAACGAGACGTCCGGACGTACAGCTTGCAATTAAGGCAAGAGAAACCTCGAAACGAATACAGCTTCTGATCTACAGCCTTAAGGTAGGTACTGCTACTGTCTGTGCCCTACTGCTTCTATTATTTACAATGAATTTTTCAAATATGGACAATATGCATAATAAATTACAAGTGGTAGAAAGTAAAGACAAATTTTCCCTAACTACTATGATTAGAGATGGTGTAGATCAAATTAATAACAGTATGCTGGAATTCTCCAACAATATTATGAATACGGAGGTAACGAATCATGATTAGAAAGAAAAGTAGTTTTTTAACATTTTGTTTTGCATTTATCCCCGGGGCTGGACAAATGTATATGGGTTTTATGCAACGTGGTGTAAGTCTGATGGCTGCATTTTTCCTCAGCATTTTCTTTGCGACCTGGCTTAGTTTAAGCCCTTTGGTATTTATTACGGTAGTGCTTTGGTTTTATGCTTTCTTTGATACCTTTAATTTACGCTCAATGCCGGATGATGAATTTTACGCTATGGAAGATGATTATCTGGTAATTCCCGGTTTAGGTAAGAAAACGTCCCAGCGTCTGCAAAAAAAATATCGTACCATCCTAGCGATTGTATTAATTGCTTTCGGACTAATAATCTTATGGAATAACTTATGTGATATCTTAAGAAATATTTTACCTGAGGTAGCATATGACATTATTAGAAACTTCGGTCATTATTTCCCTCAAATGCTGATTGGCTTTGCAATCATAGTTTTGGGCTTATACCTTATCATTGGTAAAAAGAAAGAGCTGGAGGACATGGATGATTTTGCCAAGCTCGAAGACAAGGGAGGGAATTAGAAATGAACAAAACCCATAGAGTGGGTACATTAACCCTGGGTATTATGTTAATTGCTTTTGGTACCCTGTTTCTACTCCATCTATTTATTACTGGCATCACCTATGATATCATATTCAAAGTCTGGCCGGTTATATTGATCTTCCTTGGCTTAGAGATTCTGATTGCTAATATCAGACAGAAGGAAGATAAATTAATCTATGATAAAACAGCATTTGCCCTGATCATCATCCTTTCCTTCTTCTCAATGGGAATGGCAATTGTAGAGTTATGCTTGGAATATAGCTACGCACATATTACTATTTCGTAGATTTTAGATATAATGAAATATGATCCTATTTCCTAATTATAAAACATCGGCACCTGTTTGGCTGATTGCTCACAAACGAACAGGTGCCGATTTTTAGCGTAGAAAATGCTTATTATGCTTATTTGCTATTGTTATCCCATTTTTCCCATAACATTTTTATTTTATCTTGATTTGCACAAGCAAATGCGACAAATAAACCCATTGCAATCCAAGGGAATGCCGATACTAAAAAATTATACATATGATTCCTCCAGTTCAAAATATAAATTTTCTACATTTCAAACGTACTTAAAACAAGTACAGATAAAAATTACAAATCTTCGTTTTCATACATTTTAACAAAGCCTGTCTTAATATACAATTTTAAAATTCTTCAATTTCCTCTATATACATCTGACCAATAACACTTAAAACCAATATGTTTTTATTAATGATATTAGACGATATCTTTCGAATTTTTGTGATACATAACGCAAATAATAATAAAACTTATATAATTAAAAATGGATTCCATCGCCGCCCTGCGGCAGAACGGAGGTTATGATGGGTGTATCGCATAAAGGTGCCATTTCACTTGGACTATTATACATTCCCGTTGGCTTATATACTACCACCCGGGATAATGATGTTAAGTTTAATCAGCTTTGCAAGGATACCAAGGAGCGAGTTAAATATAAAAAATACTGCCCCAGCTGCAATAAAGAAGTGAAATCAGATGATATCATCAAAGGCTATGAATATGAAAATGATAAATACGTAATCATGACAGAGGAAGAAATAGAAAAGATAAAAACCAAAAAAGATAAAACAATTCATATTATACAGTTTGTCAATCTAGCGGAAATCAATCAGATTTATTATGAGCGTAATTACTATGCAATACCGGAAGCAGGTGCGGAGAAGGCCTTTGAACTTCTAAGGTCAGCGATGCTTTCCGAGCAAAAGGTAGCTCTTGCAAAAACAGTAATTGGAACAAAGGAAAATCTCATTGTACTTTATCCGACAGAGGATGGACTGATTGCCAAGACCCTCTTCTATCAGGATGAAATTGTAACTGTTCCGAAGCAGATCGCTCATACTGAGCTAAATGATGCCGAAATAAATATGGCAAAGACCCTGATTAATTCCATGACTGGTCCCTTTGATGCCTCCATATATAAGGACGAATACCAAGAGAGGCTTCGGGATGCTATTCTGCAGAAAATTCATGGAGAAGATATTGTTGCTGCAGACACCGCAGCACCAAGTAATGTCATCGATTTGATGGAGGCTTTACAGCGTACCCTTGCCATGTCACAGGAACAGAAAACGCGTGGTACTGCATAATGGATTTATTTGAAGAGAAGAATATTAAACCCATGCTAATTTCTGAAATGACAGAACCCTTTAACGATCCTGACTGGATCTATGAACTGAAGCTTGACGGAATCCGCTGCATTGCCTATCTGGATAAGGATACAGAGCTTCGGAACAAACGAAATGACCGCCTATTACCTAAGGTTCCAGAACTTGCCGAGATATATAAACATGTTAATGAACGGTGTATTCTGGACGGGGAATTGGTTATTCTTAAAAATGGAGTACCAGATTTTTTTGAGTTGCAAAAAAGAGCGTTGACCAGCAACCGTTTCAAAATCCAGCTATCTTCCGAGAGTTTTCCCGCCTGTTTTGTAGCTTATGATATACTGTATCTAGGAAATATGCAACTGACTGATCTTCCGCTATTGGAAAGAAAAAAGCTCCTGACTGAAACGGTGACGGAAGAACCAAAGCTTGCAGTAAGCAGATATATACCCGAGAAGGGAATCGAATTATTCCTGGCTGCAAAAAATCAGAAGCTGGAAGGAGTCGTCGGAAAGAAAAACAACAGTAAATATTATTTTGATAAGCGCACAAAGGACTGGATCAAATTTAAGTTTCTTGCGGATCAGGATTTTGTTGTCTGTGGGTATATCGTGAAGGAAAAAGGCGTCACTAGTGTGATTCTTGGTCAATATCAAAAAGAAGAATTGATTTATAAGGGTCATGTAACCTTCGGTGTCAGATATGGTGACCTTAGAAAACTTGATCCCTCTGATCAATGTCCATTTCCAAATGTCCCTCCCGGCAATGAGGGCGCAATCTGGTTGAAACCCGAACTTGTATGTGTGGTACAATATATGCCTAATGAGAAGGGGGCTTTAAGGCAACCCGTATTGAAAGGCTTTCGGGATGATAAGGAACCAATCGAATGTCAGACCGAGGGATAATAAAATGACTGTCGTTTTTGTGCGGCAGTCCTAATTTTTTAGAAACAACTTCATCCCAAAGTAAATCAGAGCGATGCCTACAATTCCGTTTAGAAGCTGTACTAGGATATTCGGTAAAAATCCGCCCAATACAGTACCAAGAGCAGCTATAAATGTGAGAAATATCAGGGTGGACAGAACACAGCCCATGCCAAATATACAAAGTTGTTTTCTTGTTAAATTATTTTCAACTACCTGGGTGGAAAATACGCCGCTCCAGAAAATGATAGTCAGGGGATTAGATGCTGTAAGCAGTAAACCCTGTAGAAAGATATTTTTACTAGATATATTATGGAAGACTTTAATATCCGGAAATATCGATAAATGAAATATCCCAATCAAGGTATTTACACCAAACAGGATTAATACGATGCCACCGAATAATTTTATTATGTTTCTAACTTTTTCTCTTCCGATAACTGCGGCAACACCTAT
>JAEWMT010000098.1 GCA_023393095.1 Bacillota bacterium | reverse complement strand
GCCCATGGAAAGCGTCAGCTTTGCAATGGGCGTTAAGTCTTCACGGCACGAGCAACGCGTGCTGACAGCCGTAGGCTGGCAGCTTCACTTATCACGATTAACAAGAAGTGAAGTAATTGAATACCCAGCCCATGGAAAGCGTCAGCTTTGCAATGGGCGTTAAGTCTTCATGACGCGAGCAACGCGTGCTGACAGCCGTAGGCTGGCAGCTTCGCTTATCACGATTAACATGATTATGGAAGGATCAAATTCATGGAACAGTCAGAATTAAAAGATAAAAAATATTACTCGGTAGATGTTATCATTCCCACCTATCATTCAGATGAAAAGCTGAATCAGCTGTTAATTATGCTGTATCGGCAGACAATAAAGCCTAACCGTGTAATTATTCTTCATACAGAAGAAACTCCAGGGCAGGAACAGCCACTTCCGGAGATTAGTGGGAGTAATATAACCGTAGTACCAATTGATAAAGCTTCCTTTGATCATGGTGGTACCAGAAAATACGGTGTTTCTCTTTCTGATGCTGAGATTGTTATGCTTATGACACAGGATGCAGTACCTGCGGATGAATTTTTGATAGAAAAGCTTTTGGAGCCATATGAAGATCCTTGGGTAGCTGCTACTTATGCAAGACAGTTGGCCGATGATAAGACAAGCTTTTTGGAACGATATATTCGAAGTTTTAATTATCCAAAGGAAAGCAAAATTAAATCTCTTGAAGATTTGGACAATATGGGAATTAAGACATTTTTTTGTTCTGACGTATGTGCTACCTATAAAAAATCCGTATATGAGAAAATGGGAGGCTTTGTAGATAAGACAATCTTTAACGAAGATATGATTATGGCAGCTGCAATGATTCGAGCGGATTATCGCGTTGCATATGCAGCTGATGCTAAAGTGGTTCATTCCCATAATTATTCCTACCTTCAGCAGTTTACCAGAAACTTTGATCTTGGCGTTTCCCATAATGAATATGTTGAGGTTTTTCATGGAATCAAGTCGGAATCGGAAGGAATAAGGATGGTTAAAAGTGCAATCAGCTATTTAATCAAGAAAAAAAAATATTTCATGATTCCTGACCTAATTATGAGTAGTGGTTTTAAGTTCTTAGGGTATCAATTCGGTCTAAGATATGATATATTTCCTAAGAAATTCGTAATTCGATGTAGTATGAATAAATCATACTGGAAAGAATCAATATAGAATTGAAAAAGTTATATTGCGGTATTTGATAGAATGACCCGAACCATAGAATAAATATAGAAGAATGATGATATAAATGGAGATGCATAAAATATGAGTACAGTGGCTATTGTCATGGCAACCTATAATGGTGAAAAATATGTGGGACAGCAGATAAATTCAATATTAGCTTCAACATATCAGGATTTTGAGCTATTTATTTATGATGACGGTTCAAAAGATGACACTGTTTCTATTTTACGAGAGTACGAAAAAGTAAACTCCGACAAGGTTCATGTGTTTCAGAATGAAAGAAACAGGGGGGTAAACTTAAATTTTTTAATGGCAATGGGTAGGACAACCATGGATTATATCATGTTCTGCGACCAGGATGATGTATGGAAGCCGAATAAGATTGCCATAACCTTAAAACGAATCAGGCACATGGAGGCTCAGTTTGGTAAGGAAATGCCGTTAGCCGTTTTTACCGATGCCAGTATAGTTGATAAAGATTTAAAGGAAATTCATAGCTCATTTTTTAACTCCAATCATCTTGATCCGCGGAAGACAGATCTTGCTCATCTGTTAATGGAGAATAAACTGATAGGGTGTACGGTTATGGTAAATGCATCTCTACGCAAAATACTACAGAGCAATAATTATCCGGAAAAATCAAAGCTGCATGACTGGTGGATTGCTTTAATTGCTGCCTCCTTTGGTAGGATAGGTTATGTTAATGAAAGTACGCTATTATATCGTCAGCATGAAAACAATGTGGTCGGGGGTGCTGCCTTTGGCTCCTACGTGAAAAAAAGAATAGCTACCTTAAACCGCCAAAGAGAAGCAATTCGGGTTTTACAAAGACAGGCAGAGGAATTCCTATTGTTATACGAAGACCTGCTGACAGAAGAAAAAAGTGCTATTATTCTAAAATTTGCAAACCTGGATCAAGTTAACTTTATGAAAAGAAGATCTCTAATATTAAAGAATGGTTACCTTAAAACAGGATTAGTTCGTAATATTGGACTTCTAATTATAATTTAGTATTTACTAATCCTATTAGCAAAAATGTAATAATATATCAGTTCTATAAGCATTGGTTTACGCCGATTGATCGTTTATAAAACTGATAAAGTATTGAATTATTATGCAGCACTTTATCAATTTAAATTAATAATTAATTAATGTAAAATAGCGTGCCCACAAGTCTTGACAAATAGAAATGTTGCTGATACAATAACTTAAAACTTGATAATAATACTTTTTTATTCAGCAACAGAAGCCCCATTACAGAGTGTCCTGTGGTGCAGGGCTTTTCTTATAGCCTATGGCACGATTTTTGTCATATAGTACATAGAAGAGAGGAGTATGCTATGAAGAGGATGGTATTATCAATTCTGGTGGATAATACTGCGGGTGTATTAAGCCGTGTAGCAGGATTATTCAGCCGAAGAGGTTATAATATCGATAGCCTTACCGTAGGAGAAACCCAGGATCCGGATATCTCAAGAATGACCGTTTTGGCTCATGGGGATGATCAAATACTGGAGCAGATCAGAAAGCAACTGGATAAGCTAGAGGACGTAATTGAAATCAAAGAATTGGTTCACGGTGAATCTGTTACGCGAGAGTTGGTTTTGGTCAAGGTTAGTGCCAGTGAAAAAGATCGTGTTGAAATAATATCAATTGCAAATATTTTCCGAGCAAAGATTGTGGATGTGGCATTGGAATCTCTAATGATTGAGTTAACAGGAAATCAGGATAAGATCGATGCATTTATCAATCTTTTGGATAAATATAAAATTTTAGAGATGGTTCGTACCGGTATCACCGGACTTACCAGAGGTTCAGGAGATATATCAGATTATATTGATGACTGATATCTGGAGAGTGAATAATGAAGGAGAAGTCCTTCATCAAAATATTTAAAATGGGAGGAGAAATCCTTCTAAACATTTTTCAATAATAGGGGGAGAAATCCTCCTAAAATTCAAGGAGGATTATCAAATGGCAAAGATTTATTATCAACAGGACTGTAACCTTTCACTGTTAGAGGGAAAGACAATTGCTGTTATTGGCTACGGCAGTCAAGGACATGCACACGCATTGAACGCAAAAGAATCAGGTTGTCACGTTATTATCGGTCTTTATGAAGGAAGTAAATCCTGGGCAAAGGCTGAAGCAGCAGGCTTTGAAGTATATACAGCAGCAGAAGCTGCAAAAAAAGCGGATATTATCATGATTCTTATTAATGATGAGAAGCAGGCAAAGATGTACAAAGAATCCATCGCTCCTAATTTAGAGCCAGGTAATGCATTAATGTTTGCACATGGTTTTGCAATCCACTTTGGACAGATTATTCCTCCTGCAGATGTTGACGTATTAATGATAGCTCCTAAGGGACCTGGACATACCGTAAGAAGCCAGTACCAGGAGGGTCGTGGTGTTCCTTGCCTTATCGCTGTTCATCAGAATGCAACCGGTAAGGCTCATGATTTAGGACTTGCTTATGCGCTTGCAATTGGCGGAGCAAGAGCCGGTGTTCTTCAGACAACCTTCAGAGAGGAAACAGAGACAGACCTCTTCGGTGAGCAGGCTGTACTTTGCGGTGGCGTTACAGCTCTTATGAAAGCCGGTTTTGAGACTCTGGTTGAAGCTGGTTACGAGCCAGAAAGCGCATATTTTGAGTGTATCCATGAGATGAAATTAATCGTTGACCTTATCAACGAGAGTGGTTTTGCCGGAATGAGATATTCCATCTCCAATACAGCTGAATACGGTGATTATGTAACTGGTTCTAGAATCATTACCGCTGAAACTAAGAAAGAAATGAAAAAAGTACTTACTGAAATCCAGAACGGTACGTTCGCACGTAACTGGTTATTAGAAAATCAGGTTGGATGCCCTAACTTTAATGCTACAAGAAGAATTGAGTCACAGCATCAGTTAGAGTCAGTTGGAGCAGAGCTTCGTAAGATGATGAGTTGGACCAACAAGCCGAAGTTAATCAACAACTAAATTATCGGATATGAATTGATATAAGTATAGAAGGAGGGATGATTCCCTCCTTCTCTTTATTCCTCAAAGTCTTGTTATAAAATTGTTAGTTGTATCATTCTACTGGCAAAAATATAGTTTTTAATAAGGGGTGAGTAGTAATGAATGCAGTTATGTGGAAGCATACGGAAAATGTGGATGGGATTGGGGAAAAGATTAAAAAGGTAGAGGAAATTTTTAATATTACATTCCCGGAAGATTTTATTGATGTTGTAAGAAATAATAATGAAGGTTCACCACGACCTAATTGCTTTGACATTAATGGAAGCGAAGAAACTTTTAATAATCTTATCACATTTGATTTAAATAGTAGATATAGTATTTTGAATGTTTATAATGGTATCAAAATTAGATTAGTTGATAGGATTTTCCCTTTTGCAAGAGATCCTTTTGGTAATTATCTATGCTTTGATTATAGAAACGGAGATAATCCTACAATAGTTTTTTGGTTGCATGAAACAGCTCTAATAGATAAAAATGCGGCAATAAAAAAGGTTTCTGATACTTTTACAGAACTCCTTAATTCTTTACACGAATATGAAGAGGAAGAAGATTATAAATAAAAGAGAGTATTTTGAAGGCAAGCTTAGAGGAGTAAAAGTAAGCCTCAAGCTCTTGTTTATGTGTCAAGAAGGGCTTTAAGAATTATATATGGTATGATGCGGACAAAGACCGAATACAAGCCGTTTGAAAAGTTAGAAGATTTTATATTGTCTGGAACTATAAGTATTAAAATGAAGTTGCAAAATCGCAAAAAACCTCTGGAAAGATACTTATAGATTGTGCTTTTTAGTTGTATAAAGTAGAAACCAATTTCATTCTAAAATAATGGAGGGAAATTATATGATTGATAAATTGGAAAGAGATGAGCTGTTTTACGAAATTGCACATCATGAAACAGAGAAAGTAAAAGAAAAATTGAAAGGGGATGTTGATTTAAATATTACGGATATAAATAAAATGACTTATTTACATGTTGCAGTTAAACATTTAGATTATGATATTTCTGAAATACTAGTTAAAATGGGAGCTAAAATAGACTGCATTGATAATAATGGTAATACTCCATTAATGTATGCTTTAGGTCAGGCGGGTAATGAAGCAATTAGAATTGCTAAATTACTAATTGAAGAAGGTGCAGACTTAGACTTAAAAGCTGGTAAGTATTCTGCTAGAGAACTTATTATTATGTTTGAAGATGAGGAATTAATGGAATTATTAAAATAATCTTTTAACATATATAAATACATTATCGTTATATATTACAAAATCAATATTATCAGATGTAATCACATGATAGCCAGTAGTGATTAAATTGTTAAAATTAGTTGTTTCTGTATATAATTTCTTTATTTTGTAGGAATGTATATCACCATAAATTTTACTAAATCTTGAGCTATCTGTAATGTATGTAATATCACTTCCATCATATTTCAAAATACTGGTAGTCGCTGGGCCATCTATTCCGAAGGTGGTAATAAATACACAGTCGGGGATTCCATTATTGACATTTTGTATGAATAGGTTAAGCCTGCCAGTATTAATAGACTTAGCCGTAGGGGTATTAAGTATATCATTATTTATGAATGCCATCTCAACAGAATAATTATAAGGGACTGATAATAGTATTTTTACTGGATCGTTGCAATCTATCATTTAAATACCTTTCTACTTTTTTCTACTATACTATTCATCATGCATTAAAATTGTGCAGAGTGTTTATACCGAGCCATGCAAAAATTACCAAATTCGCAATCTATGAATTGATGGGTATAATGACCATAAAACTATAAATCGAAAGCTATGGGGACAAAAGACGTTTTTGAACATTTACATAGTACCGGCAATTAGGCCAGAGTTTCATTTGTAATTCCTTTACCTAAGCTTAATTCGAAAGAGCTTAATGTCTCATTCATGCTACCAGTTCGGTAACCTCTGAGATCAAGCGATACATAGGTAAATCCAATTTTACGAAATTCTTCATAAACTCCACTGCGGACAGCCGTATTAAGTAGTTTTGTAAAACCTGCTTCATCAGTCTCGATTCGGGCGAGGTTCTCATGAAATCGCACTCTTACCTGCCAGATTCCAAGATCCAATAAATATTGCTCTGCCTTATCGATCATCTGTAGCCGTTCTTTTGTAATGCTTTCTCCATAGGGAAAACGTGAGGAAAGACAGGCAAAGGAGGGTTTATTCCAGGTTGGCAGTCCTTGTTCCTTGGACAACTCACGAATTTCAGGTTTGGTGAAGCCTACCTGCCTTAAGGGACTGTAAATTCCAAGTTCCTTAACAGCAATCAGACCCGGTCGGTAGTCTCCGTTATCATCACTGTTCGAAGCCTCAAGAATAGCATTAATACCTCTTGCATTAGCAATCTCTCTGATTTTTGTAAATAATTCTGATTTACAAAGATAACACCGATTCTTAGGGTTTGTAGAAAAACCATCAATATCGAGTTCCTCGGAATCTACTATAATGTGCTCGATTTCTTTCTTATCTGCATATTCCGTGGCCTCCTTCAGTTCTCTCTGTGGAAAACTATAGGATCTGGCAGTTACTGCGATTACATTGGAGCCAAGTGCTTCCTTTGCCGCATGTAAGAGAAAGGTGGAGTCCACTCCTCCGGAGAAGGCAACCGCTACCTGTTTCAGACCCTTCAGCAATTCGATAAGCTGATTATATTTTTCTTGTAATAAATCCATGATAATCTCCTTTTTAACATAATTTGGTGCAAATAAATACAATATGGTTTCTAATTGATATTACAAGCTGATTTTATATACTTGGCTTTACATTTTTTTTAACAAAAATTCAGTTAATTATACTATAAATCCTATCAGAATAATATGGATATTATAATTCTGATTATCATCATTGTCAACCGATTAGGTTTTATCCGAGTGATGATATATTCTCAGTAAAATACCAATAGATTGTAAAAGAAAAACAAGGACGTAGAGCTTAATTATATGCTATAATGAGTCCATCATAGAACAAAGCGTCAGTCTGAGTATCAAATTTAGCATAGATTAGAAATGTTTAGATTATATTTGATATACTAACTGATAATGAGATTTGAACTTTAAATCAGCACTGCATAATGACATCAGGCAATTACGAAATCCATAAACTATAGATATCGCAATTACCTTGAAAACGACATAAGATGGAGGAAATTAAAATGACACATATTAACACCATTATTTTTGACATAGGCAATGTACTTGTGGATTTCAAATGGGAGCAATACTTAAGGGATTGCGGATATAATGATGAGATTGTCCGTAAAGTTAGTGAAGCAACGGTTAAAAATGATCTTTGGAAAAAGTGGGATCGTGGAGATATCGAAGAAGCAGAAATCATTGAACAAAGCTGCAAACTGGAACCTAGCGTTGAGAGGGAGATAAAAAAATTATTTGTTGATATCGAGCAGTTAATTAATGAATTTGATTATTCTGCTGAAATAATAAAAAAGCTTAAGGAAAATGGCTATAAAGTATACTTGCTGTCTAATTATGCCAGAAGTCATTATGAATTAGATAAGAAAAATTTTAAATTCCTAGATTATGTGGATGGAGGAATTATCTCTTATGAAGTGATTCTTGCAAAACCGGAGCCTGAAATTTATAAAGCATTAATCCAAAAATATAATATCAATCCGCAGGAAGCGGTATTTTTGGATGATCTTCCAGAAAATCTGGAAGCAGCGAAGCCTTTTGGTTTCCATACCATACAGGTAAAATCTTATCAGCAGATATTGGAAGATTTACAAAAGCTTGGTGTAAATATATAGAAAAATAATGCTAGATTATGTAAAAGATGATACAATAAAGCCAGAAAACTTATAATAAGTTTTCTGGCTTTATTGCGTAAGATGCTCTAAACCAAACATTAGGTGTTTTGATGAATGGAATACCGATACAACAAACGGAAAATCTTTATAAATAATTAGAACTAGGAATTAGGATAGGGGGATATGAAGATGGCTCAACATATAAATTTAAATGATGCTTGGAAGTACAGTAAATCCTTTGAAGAGGATATGGTGAAAGCTTCTTATCATGATATTGGTATGGAGACCGTCAGGCTACCCCATACCAATGTTCAGACACCGTTTCACTACTTTGATGAGAAGATATATCAATTTGTCAGCTGCTACCGAAAGCACCTATTTGCGGAAGAAGAGTGGCGGGGAAAACAGGTTCTGCTGACGTTTGAGGGAGTTGCTCATGCGGCAAAGGTATACATCAACAGTAATCTGGCAGTAACACATCTTGGAGGATATACAGCATTTACACTTGACCTTGCAGAATATCTCCAATACGGTAAAGATAATGTGATAGCGGTTGAAGTGGATTCCAGAGAAACAAGTAATATCCCACCCTTTGGTAATGTTATTGATTATCTGACTTATGGGGGGATATACAGAGAAGTTTACCTTGATGTGAAAGAATCGATTTCCATTGAGGATGCATTTATAATCACTAAGGATGTTAGTGAAAAGAATGATGATGTACTGAAGGATTATGAAGAAGTTGTACAGAAGGTTTGTAAAGAAGTTGAGATCAAGGTTTCCTTTCATGGTTATCATCCAAAATTGGAACTGAAATTAATATATAACATACGAGATACTTCGAACATTAACATACACACGGGGAGTGCTGTGATTACAGAGCAGACAGTTATATTAAAATTTTATGTTGAAGGGGTAAAGAACTGGGATATTACTGACCCGAATTTATATTATCTGGATTTGGAGTTGCGTGGAGAAAAGAACGAACAATTAGATGAAAAAACCATACGATTTGGATTTCGAACCTGTGAGTTTAAGAAGGATGGGTTTTACTTAAATAACAGAAAAATAAAGTTGCTTGGACTAAACCGACATCAGAGTTATCCCTATGTTGGATATGCAATGCCAAAGAGGATGCAGCAAAGAGATGCTGAAATTCTGAAAGAAGAATTACAGGTGAATGCGGTTCGGACTTCTCATTATCCCCAATCCAAGCATTTTATTGACCGCTGCGATGAACTGGGGCTCTTGGTATTTACAGAAATACCGGGATGGCAGCATATCGGAGATGAAGAATGGAAGGAAATAGCCTGTGAAAATGTCAGGGAAATGGTTCTTCAATACCGTAACCATCCCTCCATCATCCTCTGGGGAGTAAGAATTAACGAATCCCTAGATGATAATGAATTCTATAGGAAAACAAATCAGATTGCACATGAGCTAGATTCTTCAAGACAGACGACAGGAGTCCGTTATCTTATGAAAAGCAGTCTGCTGGAGGATGTTTATGCTTATAATGACTTTCTACATAACGGAACAACAAAGGGACTTGATAAAAAAGAAGAGGTAACCTCAGATAAAAATGCACCCTATCTGGTTTCAGAATTTAACGGGCATATGTTTCCTACCAAACCCTTTGACGATGAGGAACACCGCCTTAACCATGCCCTGCGCCATGCCCGTGTACTGGACGCTGTATTTGAACAGAAGGAAGTCGGCGGAGGTTTTGGATGGTGTATGTTTGACTATAACACCCATAAGGATTTCGGAAGTGGAGACAGAATTTGTTATCATGGTGTTATGGATATGTTCCGAAATGAGAAGCTTGCGGCATCTGTATATTCTAGTCAGAGCGATCGGGGCGATATCTGTGAAATCAGTTCCTCCCTTGACATAGGAGAACATCCGGCTGGGAATATCGGTGAAATCTATGCTTTTACAAATGCAGACTGTATCAGACTCTATAAAAATGATATTTTTATAAAAGAATTTTATCCAAATAAAACGAAATACGCAAATTTACCACATCCACCAATCCTAATCGATGACTTTGTTGGTGATTCACTGGAGAAGCAGGAGCATTACAGTCCTAAAACAGCGAAAGCGTTAAAAGAAGTATTATTTGCAGTTCAAAAATATGGACAAAATAATCTTCCGCTTAAGTATAAGCTGAAAATGGCAATGATTATGATCAAAAATCATTTGATGATGGACGACGGCGTCCGTCTTTATTATAAGTACATAGGAAGCTGGGGAGGAGCCGCAACTACCTTCCGTTTTGAAGCAGTAAAAGATGGTAAAGTGGTTAAAACAGTGGAAAAGAAACCTGTCGCAAAGGTACGATTGTTAGCGGTAACAAAAGAAACTGAGTTAAAGGAAGAGGAAACCTATGATGTTGCAGAAATACGCATTACTGCTGTGGATGAATATCATAACCACCTTCCCTATTATCAGGAACCGATCACTCTTGAAGCGTGGGGAGCTGTAGAATTAATTGGTCCGAATATTATAAGTTTAAAAGGTGGCGCCACGGGAAGCTATGTCAGGACGAAGGGAATCAGTGGGGAAGGTGGATTGAAGATTAGTCAGGTAGATTTAGGACAGACGGAGGTTAAATTCAGGGTTAACGTATAAGTAGGCATAAAAACTTTGATATTTCCTGAAATATAAGCGATTCAAAAGAATGGAAGTAGTATAAATAGATAAGGGAGAGTAGAGTATGAAGCTGACAGTAAGGGAAAAAGTATCTTATGGAGTTGGGGCGATAGGAAAGGATATGGTATATTCCATCGTCAGTGGTTTTTTAATGTATTACTATAATACTGTTTTGGGAATTAGTGCAACATTTATCGGGGTATTATTTATGGTAGCCAGAGCATTAGATGCGGCTAATGATCCATTTATGGGAATTATTGTGGAGAAGACCCATACCCGAATGGGTAAATTCCGACCGTGGCTGTTAATTGGAACAGTATTAAGTGCGATTTGCCTATTTGCAATGTTTTCAGTTCCAAGCTCCCTAACCGGGACTTCTTTACTGGTATATGTATCAGCTGCTTATATTCTATGGGGAACGACTTACACACTCATGGATATTCCTTACTGGTCAATGATACCGGCAATATCCGAGAGTGGAAAGGATAGAGAAAATATTTCTGTTATCGCGAGAAGCTGTGCAGGTTTTGGTTTTGCAATTCCGACTGCTCTGACACTATACTTGGTTCCTATCTTGGGAAATAAAGATAAAAGACTGGGTTTTCAGATTTTTGCTGGAATGATAAGTATTTTCTTCATACTTGCCATCATAATAACTGTGAAAAATGTGAAAGAGAAGGCGAATTATGTTTATAAGGCAACTACCATAAAAGACATGTTTCAAGGATTATTTCGTAATGATCAGGCTTTGGTGGTAGTTATTACGATAGTGATATTTAATGCCTCGATCTATCTTACCTCGAATTTAGCAGTATATTTCTTTGATTTTGATATCGGAAACGGAGCACTTTATGGTTTATTTGGTATCGTCGGGGGAGCAACACAGATATTATCTATGACTATGCTTCCAGTCTTACGAAAAAGATGGTCTCGCATGGGCATCTTTGTTAGGGCAATATTAACGGCAATTGTTGGTTTTACGTTATTATTCTTATTTGGAACCTTACATATTACAAATATTCTATGTCTTTGCGTGGCAGCAGTGATCATCTATTTCGGCTTTGGCCTAGCTACGGTTCTGACAACGGTCTTCCTGGCAGATTCGGTTGATTATGGTGAATGGAAAACAGGACAGAGAAACGAAAGTGTAACGTTTTCTATGCAGACCTTTGTGGTACAGCTTGCCTCTGCATTCTCGGTATTTATAGCCGGAGTTGGGCTTGATTTGATTCATCTTGATGTACATGCAAAGGTTCAGACATCAACAACATTACTGGGACTTCGCATTATGATGACGGTGATTCCGATGATAGGTTTGCTAATATCCGTACTATTTTTTAAAAGGAAATATCACCTTACCGATTCTTATCTAGAAAAAATAATAGCAGATATAAGAGAAAAGCGAACTATGGAAAGGAAAGCAATTGAAATTAATGTGGAACACGATAAACGGATTGCAAAATAACATTCCAATATAGCCAAATTTAACATTTATGGTATACTAATAGAAGGTAAAGCATGGTAAAAAATATGATATAATCGAATCATTTGAGGATAATTATAAAATTGATTAAGGAGCACGAAATGCATATGAAACAAATAAATAAAAAAAGACTGAAGGGGATTATTATATGCTTATTAATCCTTGGATTAGCAGGAACGATAGCAATTTGCGGAATTAATATATATGTTAAGACATCGGTTAAAGAGCGCATTCTTACAGTTAATAAGACGAGTAAGCTTGATAAAGTCGATTGTATCTTAGTGCTTGGTGCTGGGTTAAAAAATCATAAACCAAGCAATATGTTAGAGGACAGGCTTAAGCTGGGAATTGAATTATATAAAGCTGGGGTTGCTGATCGTATTTTGATGAGCGGTGATCATGGAAGAGCTGAATATGACGAGGTTAATACGATGAAACAGTATGCCATTGATGCAGGAGTCCCATCCGAGGATATATTTATGGATCATGCAGGCTTTTCTACCTATGAAAGCTTATATCGAGCCAAAGATATTTTCAAGGCGGATAAGTTAGTTATAGTAACCCAGGGTTATCATTTATATCGGGCTTTATATGATGGAAAAGGACTGGGACTTGATGTATATGGTGTGGCTTCCGATCCGCGAAGTTATGCAGGACAGACGAAGAGAAATGTACGAGAAGTTCTGGCAAGAATAAAGGATGTCTTCTATATCATGATAAAGCCTAAGCCGACCTATCTCGGTGATTCTATTCCGGTTAGCGGTGATGGAGATGTAACAAATGATAAATAGTACAATAACTAGATTTAAGTAATTGCGAAACTATATAATTTCTGTAATTGTATACACAGCAGATACATATTTCTCCGCTCCAACGCTTCCTTCGGGCTTAACTTTCGCTCCGAAATAGTATTTGCTGTGTATACAATATCTATAATTTGTGAGTTTCGCAATTACCTAAATAACAATTTATTGAGAGGTGATGTAATTGCAGGCGAAAATACTTGTTGTGGAAGATGATAATGATATTAATAGAATTCTAAAACGATATTTGGAACGGGAGCATTATGAAGTGGATTCCGCTTTTTCTGGAACGGAAGCAAAGCTTCTTTTATCAATGAATAGCTATGATTTAATTATTTTAGATCTGATGATACCCGGAATTACCGGAGAGGAGTTAATTCAGGAGGTCAGGAAGAAATCCCAGACTCCAATCCTTGTTATATCTGCAAAAATTGCACTGGAGGATAAGGTAAATGCACTGAAAAATGGAGCTGATGATTATATGACAAAACCCTTTGAGCGGGATGAGGTCTTAGCCAGAGTAGAAGCCATACTTCGAAGAAGCGGACAGGTTGCAGCTAATCCTGTTAACGATAAAGATTATACCTTCAAAAATCTGGTATTAAAGCCAGTTTCCAGAGAAGTAACAGTATGCGGTAGTATGATTTCGCTTACTGCATATGAATTTGATATTTTACATCTGTTACTTCAATATCCGGATCGTGTATTTACAAAAGAACAGTTATATCAGGATATCTGGAAGACCGGATATTACGGAGAGGATAATACCATCAATGTACACATGAGTAATATCCGTAAAAAAATCAAAGAGTTTGATGAGGCTTCTTATATAAAAACAATTTGGGGTATCGGTTTCAAGATTGATAATATGGTTTAAGTATCATAAGTTGGATTTATGTAAAGAGATGAATATGTATGCATATATATTCATTAATTTACTTTAATGTAACTTATGACACCCAAACCATAATATCAATGCAACCATCTTTATACTTTCTTTAATCTTTTTTAAGTACTTGTTAAAACTCTGAGACTATACTTAGTTTTGTTAACAAGTCAATTGACAGGGAATTAATTGCCATGAAGGGAATGTATGAAAGGAGTAATAAGGTGCGTGAGATAATACTTGAAACAAATAATCTTACTAAGAAGTATAAAAATGTAAGTGCTGTAAGTAATGTAAATCTTGAAATTAAACAAGGAGAAATTTACGGTCTTGTCGGTAAGAACGGTGCCGGTAAAACTACATTGTTACGAATGCTAACAGGCCAGGCATTTTCAACGGATGGATCGATCCAATTATTTAATGAAAATTCACAGGAAGGGCTAAATAAGGAAAGGAAAAGAATTGGTGCAATTATTGAAACACCAAGCTTTTATTCCTATATGTCGGCAGAACAGAATCTGGAATATTATCGTATACAGCGTGGAATACCGGGAAGACACTGCGTTTTGGAGGCGCTGGAGGAGGTCGGCTTAGCTAATACAAGCAATAAAAAATTCAAAAGCTTTTCCCTTGGTATGAAACAAAGACTGGGATTGGCACTCGCCTTAATGAATAAGCCGGAATTATTATTACTTGATGAACCGATTAACGGACTAGATCCCTTTGGAATTGTTGAGATACGTAATCTGCTGATTAAGCTAAACCAGGAAAAGAATATTACCATACTGATATCAAGTCATATTTTATCAGAGTTATCTAATTTGGTTACTTGTTACGGATTTATCGAAAAAGGCAGCCTAATTAAACAAATATCAGCAGATGAACTTACTAGGGAATGTAACAAATACTTGGATATTAAGGTTGACAAGATTGAGCTAATGACGGCTCTTCTGGAAAAGGAGCTTGGCTGTACCGCATATAAGGTAACACCGGATTATTCAATTCATATTTATGATTATCTTGACAATCCATCCGTGATCAGTGAGCTGGCTGTTAGTAACAAAGTTGCACTGAATCAGTTAATGGTAAGGGATATTAATCTGGAGAATTATTTTATACAATTAGTAGGAGGTACGGGCAATGAGTAGTTATATAAAGAGTGAATTTTACCGGATATTTCATTATAAATGGACTTATTTATTTATCGCGATTTGTTCTGCGTTATTAGTCAGTTCAAACGTTCTTCTGGCAGTATTACGATATTCGGATGCCAGTTTTTCTTATGGGAATACTGCTTTTGCATTTGCTAATTTTATATCAAATGTTGTTTTTGTCTTTATCCTGT
Organism: Bacillota bacterium; assembly: GCA_023393095.1. Classification (GTDB taxonomy): domain Bacteria; phylum Bacillota; class Clostridia; order Lachnospirales; family Lachnospiraceae; genus Mobilitalea. Next base: position 6,771 of record JAEWMT010000098.1, on the reverse strand, counting down.
GTATTTCCGTTGCTTCGATGATATTCGGTAATGAGCATACAAACCATACGATGAAGAATAGTGTATCTTATGGTATTACCAGAGGTAAGATTTATTTTAGCAAATTAATTATAGAGATTGTATATGCCTTAATAGCATTCGTTATCATTACCGGATTCTTTATAGCTAGTGCTTATCTTTTATTGGAGCACTCACATGAAAATGAAATTATGGAATTATTGAAGATGTTTGCTGCGAGCCTTCCTTTGTTGCTGTTTGCACTCGCAACAACGAACTGCTTTATCTTTATAATAGAAGGTACCGGGGCATCAATTGCTGCCATTACAGGTCTCTTAATTGCACTCCCATTAGTTAGTAACTTTCTCGGAATGAAGTTTGAGATTTTTAGAAGGTTAGCAAAAGTATTACCATGGAACATGATTAGCAGCATTGGCATCGAAATGAAACCATATAGTATTGTACTTCCTTGGGCGGGCAACGCAGGTTATTATAACTGCTGGCTGGCAGGTATCCTTCAGATGATTATCATAATTATAATTGGTTACCTGGTGTTTCGTAAACGAGAAATTAAGTAAATTGTATAGTCATCGTTAAGTTTGGCCTTTAATGACACGAGGTGTTTTTTGTGAGTGAAGTGAAGCACAAGTCACAGAAAACCAAGACATTCATGTAGTATATCACTTGTTACAGTTTAGCTGTATGACCGACTGTAACTAGTCATCTTAGTTTGGCTTATGAATTGAGGAGGTAGTTAAGGAATGCAGTATCTATGTATCACATTGTTTGTAATTGTAATGTTACTAGTTTTACAGATTCATTTCCTTTACAATTCTCTTCATAGAACAATAGAACAAATGGATGATATTGAGAAGTATCCAGAACGTAACCGTCAGTTGAAAACTTTCTCTACGAACCGCAAGATAGAAAAATTGCAGAATAAGATTAACCTGATTTATCAGGCAAGGCAGCAGGAGCGAATTGTTTACCAGAGAAGAGAAACACAGATAAGACGGGAAATTGAGAATATTTCACATGATCTTAGAACACCACTTACCTCTATGATCGGATATATGGAACTTATGAAGGATCCGGAGACGACGGAAAGCGAAAGAGAAGAATATACTACGATTATTTCAAAAAGGGCAAGAGTATTGCAATCTTTTATACAGGACTTTTATGAAATCTCAAGAATAGAGGGAGAAGATTATCCATTTTTATTAGATAAGATATCGGTCCAAAGTATTGTTAGTGAGGCTGCTGTTGCTTATTATCATGAATTTGAGATAAAGAATATTCAGGTTGTGGTAGATATGGAAGATAAGCCATGCTTTATATTAGCAGATAAGATTCAGTTTAACCGGATTCTAAATAACCTGATTCAGAATGCTTTGAAATATGCGGGTAAAAAATTTGAAATGAAACAGTTTACGATAAACGGCAGATGTATCCTACAATTTAAAAATGATAGAAATGATATGACAAAAGAAGAATTGAATTGTATATTTGACCGCTTTTATACCGGGGACCAGACAAGAAGTAATGGAAGCTCTGGCTTGGGATTAACAATTACAAAGCTATTGGTTGAAAAAATGAAGGGAAGTATTGAAGCGCGAGTTGAAAAGGATTTGTTTGTCATAGAACTTCAGTGGACAGAGAAAAAATAAGAGATAATGATATGTGAAGAGGGTGCTCATCATTTTACGAAGTAAGACATGATAAGTACCCTCTTCATTTGTTTATTTCTTTTTTGATTTCTTAACCACCTCAGGTTCGCTCATCATTGGTTTCATTGAAGGTAACGTACCGGTATCAGTTTTTTTCTTCTTTTTAACCTCTTTTTTTATATCTCTGTTACCCATGATACCCCTCCCTTTATGTATGATTATTATAGGTATAATTATAAATATTTTAATCGATTTCGTCTAGTAGAATTTAATAGGATAAAATGGCTTTACCATCATTTACCTAGTGAACATCAATTGACATAATGCATTGTAATTGATAGCATTTAATTATATATCTTGTAAATACCTACTAAGATAATTACTAAAAGGAGAGGCTTATTATGGGAAGGTTTTTTAGGAAGTATAGTGTAAAGAAGAAACTGCTTGTTATTATACTGTCAGTTATTCTTATTATGAATGGAGTTCTAGGTTCAACTGTTTTTGCAGGAAAAAAAGATAAAATCGCTCCATCAGCACCGCAAAACCTACATGCAGTATCAATCACCGATACGACAGTTTCACTGGCATGGAGTGCATCTACGGATAATGTAAAGATATCGTATTATGACGTTTATAGCAACAGCACTAAGCTAGGGGAATCTACTGCATCTTCTTATTTAGTAAAAGGTTTATTACCAAATACTACATATAAGTTTTATGTAAGAGCAAGGGACATGGCAGGTAACAGTTCAGGTAACAGTAATATTCTAACAGTCACAACAACTGATAGTTTGGAGGATATTACTCCGATATCAACGCCTACCGTGGTACCATCGGCAACGCCAACTGTTACGTCTACACCAACAGTAACGCCAACGGTTGCACCTGCCCCAACTACAACTCCAGTACCTTCTTCGACAGCTACCCCAACCGTAGTACCAACAATAACTCCAACACCGGTTTTATCCTCTGGTACGAAAGTGATAGGCTATTATGCAGCATGGGCAGCGTATTCGGGCTTTACTCCAGACGACATTGATGTTAATAAATTAACTCATATTAATTATGCTTTTGCAAATATCGGCAGTGATTTAAAGATCGCCTTAGGATATCCGGATGTAGATCCCTCTAATTTTACTAAATTACAATCGATGAAGAAGATTAATCCGAATCTTAAGACATTGATATCAGTCGGTGGATGGGATTGGTCAGGAAGATTCTCTGATGTGGCACTTACAGAAACATCGAGAACCGTATTTGCAAACAGTTGCGTAGATTTTATTGTGAAATATGGGTTTGATGGAGTTGATATAGACTGGGAATATCCTGTATCGGGCGGACTTTCCACCAATGTCAGAAGAGCAGAGGATAAGGGTAACTTTACTTTATTAATGCAGAAACTCCGCGAAAAGTTAGATGCAAGAGGTTTAATTGACGGAAAACATTATCTACTTTCCTTTGCAGGCGCAGCAGGAAGCTGGTATATTAATAATGTGGAATTAAGTAAGCTTAAGCTATATGCAGATTATGCAAATGTCATGACCTACGACATTCATGGTAGCTGGGATACCTATACGGATTTTAATGCTCCTTTGTATAATAATAGTGATTTATCTCCACAGTATAAGGATAGTGTAGATACTGGCATTACAGCCTGGCTAAACGCCGGCTATCCTGCGAGTCAGATTGTTATGGGCGTACCTTTTTATGGTTATATTTATAAAGCGGTAAAGAATTCAAATTATGGCTTGTATCAGACATATTCAGGAGCAAATTCGATCAGCTATGCCAATATTGTTGCTAACTATCTTAACGCCTCCGGATATGTACGACATTTCCATACTCAATCTCAGGTTCCGTGGTTGTATAACGGATCTACTTTTATATCCTATGACGATGAACAGTCAATGGGATATAAAGCACAGTATATCAAGACAAAGTGCTTAGGCGGCGTAATGATCTGGGAATTAAGCCAGGATCCAAACAGGGGGCTATTGAATGCCTTATATAACGAATTAAAATAATAAGTTAATATCTGGATGATTCATTTGCTGATTTGCAATGTATAAATAATTAAATATTTTATAGAAAAGGGTAACCTCAAAAGTAATACTTAGGAGGTTACCCTTTTTCGATTGTTTTATAGGATAATACTGCTTGATATTATGAGATTTTATCATAAATGTATTGACAAATTCGTTCTGGATTAATAATCAAATTATGATTAATTGTAATACCTGCTGTTACTCGGATTTTAAATGAATTATTTATTAATATTAGTAAATAATACATAGATAATGAATTTAGGAAATAATGGGAGTTGGCGGTATGAATAAATATAAATTAGGAATTGATATCGGTTCTACCACTGTGAAAATAGCATTACTAGGAGAAGAAAATCAATTAGTATACAGTGAATACCAGCGGCATTTATCAGATATAAAAAATACGGTAATTAATATAGTAAAGACATGTTATGAAAGTGTGGGGGATGCTTCGGTACGGGTATGTATTACCGGTTCCGGCGGTCTTTCCTTATCGAAATGGATTCATATTAATTTTATTCAGGAGGTAATCGCCTGTTCAAAAGCGGTTGAGTTAATTATACCACAGACGGATGTAGTGATTGAATTGGGTGGTGAAGATGCAAAGATTACTTATTTTAGCGGAAGTATAGAACAGCGTATGAATGGTAGCTGTGCCGGAGGTACCGGTGCTTTTATCGATCAGATGGCAGTTCTTTTAGATACCGATGCTGCCGGACTGAACGAATATGCGAAGGGCTATAAGACCATATATCCCATAGCTTCCAGATGCGGAGTATTTGCAAAAACTGATATCCAGCCCTTAATTAATGACGGAGCCAGGAAGGAAGATATTGCAGCCTCAATCTTCCAAGCAGTTGTCAATCAAACCATAGGAGGCTTATCCTGCGGTAAACCGATTCGAGGCAAGGTTGCATTTTTAGGTGGTCCGTTGTATTTCTTATCGGAGCTTCGCACACGCTTTATAGAAAGCCTGAATCTAAAAGATGAGGAAGCAGTTTCACCAATGCATTCCCAGTTGTTTGCCGCAATTGGAGCCGCCTTGGCAGCTGAGAAGGGGAAACCGATTCCATTTAAGAATATCGTTGCAAGATTGGAAGGTATTAAAGATATTGCTGATGATGAAGTGAAGCATCTAGAACCCTTATTTCAGGATGAGAAGGATTATAAGGATTTTGTCAAACGACATAACCAAGCTAAAGTAGTAAGAAGCAACATAAATGATTATAAGGGTAAGGGATACCTAGGAATTGATGCGGGCTCAACAACGACAAAGGTTGTACTGATCGGGGAGTCAGGGGAACTGTTGTATTCAAAATACTGCGGTAATGAGGGTAATCCTTTAAATAAATTAGTAGAAATCCTTGGTGAGCTATATGATCAAATGCCAGAGGATATGAAGCTATGTAAATGTACGGTAACCGGTTACGGAGAGGCGTTGATTAAGGCAGCACTGCATGCGGATTATGGGGAAATTGAGACAATTGCCCATTATAAAGCAGCAGCACATTTTCTTCCCGGAGTTGATTTTATTCTCGATATCGGTGGTCAGGATATGAAATGCCTTAGGATTAAGAATGGTGCAATAGACAGTATTCTGTTAAATGAAGCATGTTCCTCAGGCTGCGGATCTTTCCTAGAGGGGTTTGCTAATTCACTGAAGCTTACGGTCGAGCAATTTGCTAACGAAGCATTATTTGCGATAGCGCCGGTGGAGCTTGGCACAAAATGTACCGTTTTCATGAATTCCAAGGTGAAACAGGCTCAGAAGGAAGGTGCAAGAATACCGGATCTATCCGCAGGTTTATCCTATTCCGTTATCAGAAATGCCCTTTTTAAAGTAATAAAGATCAGGGATGCCAAAGATCTGGGTAATAAAATTATCGTACAGGGTGGTACCTTCTACAATGACGCGGTGCTTCGGTGTTTTGAAAGGATCACAGGAAGAGAGGCAGTCAGACCGGAGATAGCAGGACTCATGGGAGCTTACGGTGCTGCTTTGATTTCTAAGGAACGTTACCGGGAAGGGGAAGAAAGCACCCTTCTTTCTAAGGAGGAGCTTAGGGATTTCTCCATGAAGGTAACAAGCAGGCGGTGTGGGAAATGTACCAACCAATGTCTTTTAACAATCAATACCTTTTCGAATGGTGATAATTATATTGCAGGCAACCGATGTGAGAGGGGGGCAGGAATTGAACAAAATTCTCAGGAGAAGCTGCCCAACCTTTATGAATACAAATATCGTCGGACCTTCAATTATAGTCCGTTAACACAAGAAGAAGCAGTTCGGGGAAGTATCGGTATTCCAAGAGTTCTTAATATGTATGAGAATTATCCATTCTGGTTTACCTTATTTCACTCTCTGGGCTTTCGTGTCGTATTGTCCTCTTCCTCATCCAAAAAGCTTTATGAAAAAGGGTTGGAGACGATTCCTTCAGAATCAGCCTGTTATCCCGCTAAACTCTGTCATGGACATATTATTGATCTTATTGATAAAGGTGTTACTACCATTTTCTATCCTTCCATCGTATATGAAAAGAAGGAGTATCAGGATGCAAGCAATCATTATAACTGCCCAATCGTAATCTCATATTCTGAAGTAATCCATAAAAATGTGGATGAGTTAAAGAAAATGAAGATTAGATTGATCAATCCGTTCCTTTCCTTGGATAATACTAAAATTCTGGTAAAAAGGCTGACAGAAGAGCTAGCGGATTACCATATCAGTGAAGAAGAAATGAGATATGCTGTAAATTCAGCTTGCGAAGAGAGGGAGCGTTATAAGAAAGATATCAGGAGGAAGGGTGAAGAGGTTCTTGCATATCTTAAAAAGGAAAAAATCCATGGAATTGTATTGTGTGGGAAGCCATATCATGTTGACCCTGAAATTAATCATGGAATTGCCAATCTGATCGTATCCTATGGGATGGCTGTTTTGACGGAGGACAGTATCTCACACTTATCCGGACTCAAGACAAAGCTTCGAGTAGTGGATCAATGGGTTTATAATTCGAGGCTTTACCGGGCGGCAAGCTTGGTTGCAAAGGAGCCCTGTCTTGACC
>JAEWMT010000064.1 GCA_023393095.1 Bacillota bacterium | reverse complement strand
TTGCGTCCTATGAAATAAAAAGCACTCCGTGCAGGATGCGCACCTCGCGGTAAGGAAGTATGTTACTACGTAACCCACTCGGGCGCGGAGAATGTGCTCGCACATTCTTTGTTCATTTTAATCTATTGTTTCAAATGATTATGATTAGCACAATCTTTACAGATACCGCTTATCTGAATTTGATGATCCTTAATAATAAAACCTTCTTCGTCCATAGCATTTTCAAGCTCATGAATTGGACAGATGGGTAAATTAAATACTTTTTTACAGTCACTGCAAATGACGAAATGCTTATGTTCCTTACTGTTCATCTTAATACGATAAAAAATTTCATTATCATTCAGGTGATATTTATCAATCAGATTTTGATTAAGAAGTGCGTCTATGTTACGGTATATCGTTGATTTGGCAATTTTAGGTAGTATAAGTACGACCTTCGCATAAATTTCATTAATGGACATGGGACGGTCGGTCTTATTTAAAATTGATAATATAATTTGTTTTTGTTTGGTACTTCTTGCATTTACCATAGCTGACTCCTTTAATACAATGACTACTGCTTCTGAGGATTCCTAATTTCATATGTATAACAGCTTCGGTTATTTCTAAAGCACTCACCAGTTTTTTTCATTCCTATTTGTTCGGCAAGGGAAAGGGAACGAAGGTTTTTATTATCTATTACTGCTGTAATACCAGGAATTTTCAATATATCAAAGCAGTAATTCAGTACTTCTTTCACGAATTTTTTCGCATAGCCCCTACTTTGGTAAGCAGTATCGATAAGATAACCAAGCTCATATATTTCTTGTTTGTTAAGCATTTTTAATTCAATTCCACATTGACCGATTAACTGTTTATTATCGGTTAAGAACACACCCCACAAACCATAGCCATAGAAACGATAGATATTTTGTATATATGCTTTAAATTTCTCTATCTCTATAAGATAGTCATCGGTAAAATCATCAAGGAACTCCCTGATTGTAGGTTGTTGATATAGTTTAAATAAATCGGGAAGATCATATTCGGTAAGTTCCCTTATCAGAAAAAGATCTGTTTTTATAATAGTAGAGGGTTTAATAATTTCAGTATGAAACTTGTCTAAGAAATTATAATCAACCTCTTCAAAGCCTTCGACGAGCAAGGTTGTTTTACTAAGATCTTGACTTCCCGAATTTGGATTTATAAAACCGATACAGGCTATTCCAGCAGTATTAGCAGCGGTTACACCGTTATAAGAATCTTCGATAATAATACATTCATCTGGCTTGACTCCCAGCCTTTTTGCAGCCTCTAGGAAAATATCAGGGGCAGGTTTTGTACGAGCGACACTTGTTCCGGAAATATATTCACTAAAATATTGCCTAATATCTAAAGTGTCCATCACTTCTTCAATTTCTTTTACGGAAGAAGAGGAAGCAATGGCAAGTTTTACTCCATTTCTGTATAAATCTTTAATTAAATCAATAACATAAGGAACTACGGTATGACCTTCTTTTTTCAGAAGATACCCCTTCATTTCTTCATTTGCTTTCAGAAGCTCCTCAGGTGTTACATCTATGTGAAAATCCTCAATCATTTTCTGGCACATATAATAAGTTGTACTGCCGATAAATTGTTCAATATAATCCATTGTAATATCATTATTGTAATTATTTGATGCTAATAATGTAGCCCTAGCATGCATCGGTTCACTATCAATAATTACGCCGTCCATATCAAAAATTACTGCTTTTAACAAGTAGGGTTCCTCCTGTATTCTTTAGTATTTACACAATAATTAATTGACAGGTAAGTCAAAATTAATCATAATAAATCAAGTATACATCTTTTTATTTTGCCTTTCAAGTGTGGATAAAGGTATAACGGTATCCTTAATCAAAGATTATCATATAAAATGAATTGTACTATGAATACTTTCTGAGCAATTAAATTGAAGCATCAAAAAGCGTTCATAGTACAAGATACGCTAACGCGTTAGATTACGACCTAATATTTTTTCGAAAAATAGGCCTGCGATAAACCATAATGGGGCGTAGTCCAGCCTAATGACACCTTTGTAATTCAGTTTTGCTTTACTGTAATCCCATGGGCATGCATTATGTTTTTTTAAAAGTACACCACTCGTAAATTCTGCTGCATAAATAAATATCGCATAAACACCTCCTCGAAGCAGTGTATTGTGGTCTTTTAATTTATTGCAAATAGGAGAAAGACATGCAGCCATACCATAAATGGGAAACATCCAGACGGAGGTATGGCAGGATAGCGTTTTATCACTATGTCTTCGAATGGAATTTATACCTGTCCATAAGCATTCCATACACCAGCCACATAATCCGCAAATTAGGAAATTTTGAAAGAAACATTTCTTTGTATTCATGGAAATAGTATCTACAGAATTTTTATATTAAATTCAACCAGATAGAAGAGAGAAATATAATTAAATTTTAATTCGAAAATATTATGTTTGCATAATTTTTTAAAGTAATAAAATTCAACTACGAAGTTTAGTACATATAAAAATATAAATGCGGGAATGGAGGATTATATGGAAATAGAACGTAAATATGCCATTAATAATTTGCCGGAAGATTTATCACAATATAAGTATAAAAAAATTGAACAGGGATATTTGTGTAATAACCCCACAATAAGGATTCGAAAAAGTAATGATGATTATATTCTAACTTATAAGTCAAAGCTTGGAATTGGCGATAGGAAAGCAGGAAGTGCCATTATTCATAATGAAGTCGAGCTCCCCTTAACTAAGGAAGTTTATGATAAATTAATACCTAAAACAGAAACTAATTTAGTAAGAAAAACGAGATATATCATACCATTACAAGACGGACTTACAGCGGAACTTGATGTGTTTGAAGGAAATTTATCCGGACTTATTTTTGTAGAAGTTGAATTTCCGGATGAAAAATCTTCAAATGAATTTGTCCCTCCATTCTGGTTCGGTAAGGATTTGTCCGGTGATAAACGATTTTCAAATTATTATCTATCAACTTTATCGGATTATAAAGAACTTGGAATATATATGTCAGGGATATGAAATCTCAAACTGTATATAATAAACAATGTGGTAACAGTCTAATTAATAAAAAATTGCGAAACTCATAAACTGTAGATTAGGAGGGTTTTATGCCAAAGGACAGTCAGGTCGATAACAAGCGAGCAAGAGTAAAAAAAGCAAACGGACAGACAACATTGACCCAAGAAGATACTAAAAATAAAAATAGAACTTCCAAAAAACAATCAACTAAGCATAATGATGTATAAACAGGAGGCGGGATGATGGCAAAAGCAGGAATGAGAAGACCGGATGTAACAGAACCGCACGGAACAGAAAGTAATGAAAGAATGCATATTAAGAGAAATGATGCTCCACCGGTTCCTGAAATTCAAGGCAAAGCGAAGTCAGGGCATCAAAGGGCAAATCACTATGAAAAACCGAATCATGAGCCCAGAGGATAAGGTTAAAAGAAAACCCGAGCAAAAAGCAAATTGTTATATCTGAGTGAAAAAAGCACGATAGCTTCTTTTTACAAAGATACAATTCGGTAGAAAATATGAATGATAAAGAAAAACAGGTTATTTTTGAGAATATGACAAAGCATCTTGTTATGGATGTGAAGCCTTCTACCTACATTACTTCTCTTTCGGATGATGGGAAATACAGCGGTTATCCGTTTCAGATCTTATGGAAATTAAAAGAAACCGAACAATCAAAGAAGCATCATCCGGAGGGCAGCGTTTGGAATCATACATTGCTGGTTTTAGATGAGGCGGCAAAGGTACGGTCAAAAAGTAAGGATGATAAAGTATTTATGTGGGCAGCACTTTTACATGATGTTGGTAAGCCGGATACGACTAGAGTAAGAAAAGGTAAAATAACTTCATATGATCATGACAAAGTAGGAGAAGAGCTATGTAACGAATTTTTAGAATATTTCACTGAAGATTTGGAATTTATACGGAAAGTAGCAGCGCTTGTCAGATATCATATGCATATCCTATATGTGCTGAAACAGCTTCCGTATGGTGATGTAGCAGGCTTACTTAGAAAAGTCGATATATCTGAGATTGCATTATTAAGCCTTTGCGACCGGTTAGGTAGAACAGGAGCAGATAAAAAGGCAGAAGAAACAGATTATAATGAATATTTGCTAAGACTGAAGCAATTAAGTAAGTAATTTTAAAAAGGTTTATGCAGTTTATTATGAACTAACTGCATAGGCCTTTTTTGCATTATTGAATAATTATAATTACTTTGTATAGGAACAACATTCATAATAGATATCAGTTATTTTTAATGCAATATACGATTCATAAATAATAGTAATGATTTCTATTTTAATTATTATTATGCAAAAAGCTGAGTATTTATTAGATCGTTTATCTATTATAACAATAATAATTGGAATCATATTACTTTTGTTTTTTTATAACAAAACATTTATCTAATAAATAATATTTAAATATATAGAATTTGCCGAAAAGTGTGAAGAATGAGGCAATTTGAAAAATTAGCTGGATTTTTTAATATATGTACCGTATAATTAATTTTAAAGCTTTAATCGGCAAAATGGAATATAGAAAGAGGTTTTAAAATGGCGGATAATTATAAATATATGATTACAAAAAAGGAAAGTCTTTCTGATTCAATTTATCTTATGGATGTAATGGCTCCACGAGTAGCAAAGAACTGTTATCCGGGTCAGTTCGTTATTGTTAAGATGGATGAAAAAGGTGAGAGAATTCCTTTAACAATTTGTGATTATGATAGAGAAGTTGGCACGGTTTCTATTGTGTTTCAAGCGATTGGATCTTCTACCAAGATAATGGCAGGATACAAAGAAGGTGAAGCCTTCCGGGATTTCACTGGTCCGCTGGGACGCAGATCGGAATTAATTGATATGACGAGGGACGAGCTGTCAGCAAAGAAGATTTTGTTTGTAGCTGGTGGAGTTGGAGCTGCTCCGGTATATCCTCAGGTAAAATGGATGAAGGAGAATGGATATGCTGTGGATTGTATCATAGGTGCCAGAAATAAAGACCTTATCATTTTAGAAGAGCGAATGAAAAATTATGCTGAAAATTTATATATAGCTACAGATGACGGATCCTATGGATTTAAGGGTAATGTAAATGATTGCATCAAGGATTTAGTTCATAATCAGGGCAAGCAATATGATCTGGTTATCGCTATCGGACCAATGATCATGATGAAATTTGTATGTATATTAACAAAAGAACTTGGAATTGAAACAATAGTAAGTATGAATCCTGTTATGGTTGATGGTACGGGTATGTGCGGTGCCTGTAGACTTACAGTTGGAAATGAAGTGAAATTTGCCTGTGTTGATGGTCCGGAATTTGACGGACATCTTGTTAACTTTGATGAGGCGATGAAGAGACTTTCTATGTATAAATCGAAAGAAGGAAAACAGATATTGCGTGAGGAAGAGGGAGATACTCATCATCATCCTGGCTGTGAATGCCATGAGAAATAATAGAATATTTATATAATTTATATATGTTGCCACAAAGTGGCTTTATGGAGGATAAAATGGATGTTTTAAAAAAAGTTCCCGTAAGAGAACAGGACCCCAAAGTTAGAGCAGCTAATTTTGAAGAGGTTTGTTATGGATATAATATAGAGGAGGCAAAGGAAGAGGCTGCCCGCTGTATACAGTGTAAAAATCCAAAATGTGTTACTGGATGTCCGGTATCCATTGATATACCGGGCTTTATTAAGGAAATTGTTAACGATGATGTTGAATCAGCTTATAAAGTAATTAATAAATATTCCTCGCTTCCGGCAGTATGCGGTAGAGTATGTCCGCAGGAATCACAGTGTGAGGTGAAGTGCATTCGTGGTATCAAAGGAGATCCGGTATCGATTGGTAAGCTGGAACGATTTACAGCGGACTGGGCAAGAGAGCACCAGATTAAACCGGAGAAACCTGAGAATTTCAATGGGATCAAGGTTGCAGTAATAGGTGCTGGGCCTGCAGGACTTACTTGTGCGGGAGATCTTGCAAAAATGGGGTATGACGTTACTATTTTCGAAGCATTGCATGAACCTGGCGGAGTACTGGTATATGGTATCCCAGAATTTAGACTTCCCAAGGAATCAGTTGTAAAAACTGAAATTGAAAATGTTAAATTACTGGGTGTCAAGATTGAGACCAATGTTGTGATCGGTAAATCGACTACCATTGATGAATTAATGGAGGAAGAAGATTTTAAGGCGGTATTTATTGGTTCTGGTGCCGGTCTTCCTAAATTTATGGGAATTCCTGGAGAGAATGCGAATGGTGTTTTCTCAGCTAACGAATATTTGACACGAAATAATCTTATGAAGGCATTTGACGTAAGTTATGATACACCGATTATTGCTGGTAAGAAGGTTGCAGTCGTCGGTGGTGGTAATGTTGCAATGGATGCAGCGAGAACGGCATTAAGACTTGGAGCTGAAGTATATATTGTATATCGCAGAAGTGAAGCTGAGCTTCCTGCCAGAGTAGAAGAGGTTCATCATGCAAAAGAAGAAGGCATTAAATTTCTTCTATTAACAAATCCCAAGGAAATTCTTGTGAAGGAAGATGGATGGGTTTCAGGAATGCGGTGTGTTGAAATGGAGCTTGGTGAGCCGGATGAATCAGGAAGAAGAAGGCCTGTCGAGAAACAGGGATCAGAATTTGTATTAGATTTGGATACGGTAATCATGTCATTGGGAACCAGCCCGAATCCTCTAATTTCTTCAACAACGGACGGATTAGAAACAAATAGATATAGGTGTATTGTCGCCGATGAAGTGACAGGGCAGACATCGAGAGAGGGCGTATTTGCAGGTGGTGATGCAGTCACGGGAGCTGCTACGGTAATTCTAGCAATGGGAGCTGGTAAAGCAGCAGCCGCGGCAATTGACAAATACCTAAAATCAAAATAACAAAAGATAATACATTTTGGGGAATGTATTGGAGGAAATTATGGGAAATTTCGTGACAGATCGTGCTAATGTAATAGGATTTTTGGTGGCAATGGCAATCATTTTATTGCTGCTTATCTATTTTGTGGTCAAATTCAGGCTAGCAAAGCATGCCCAAAAGCTTGCAATGGATGAAAATCAGCGAATTAACGATCGCTATAATGAATTGGAGAAAACATATAATTCTTCAATATCATCCTTTAATGAACTTACAGTTAAGTATGAAGAGCTGAATAAAAACAAAGAAAGTATGAAGAAGTTGGCCTACACCGATTATTTAACGGAATTACCAAATCGAGCATCCTTCACAGAAATGCTGGATAACATCATGTTAACACTTCGCAGTGAAGAAGTTATAGCAATTATGGATATTGATATTGATAATTTCAAGAATATTAACGATAGTCTTGGCCATTCTTATGGAGATGAGCTTTTAATTGATGTAACATATCGATTGAAACAAGCGATGGATGAGAATGATTATCTGGCCAGAATTGGCGGGGATGAATTCATTGTATTAACTCAGAACATTACGGATTCAGCCATTTTTGAGGATAAAATAAAGAAGATTAAAAATGTATTCAGTTATCCCTTCGTACTATCTACTAAGGAATATTTTGTAACAGTCAGTATCGGTGTGGCATTTGCACCAAAGGATGGTAAGACATCACAGTCCCTTATTAAAAACGTGGATTCTGCAATGTATGTTGCGAAAGCAAACGGAAAGAATACACATGCTTATTTTGATTATTCCTTTAATCAGAAACTGACGGAAAAAATTGAAACACAGTCGGAACTACGAAGAGCTTTGGAAAGAAATGAGTTTGTTCTTTTCTATCAGGCGCAGATGGATCTAGATACAAAAAAGGTCGTTGGATTTGAAGCGTTGATCCGATGGAATCATCCCGTTAAAGGACTGATCTGTCCTGATGAATTTATTTATATTGCTGAAGAGACCGGTTTGATTATTCCTATTGGAAAATGGGTTCTGAAAACAGCCTGTGAGCAATTGAAGCAATGGTGCAGCGAATACCCAGATGTTACAATGGCTGTTAATCTTTCTGCAAGGCAGTTCAAGGATAGGGATATCATTAAGCAGGTATATGAAGTGATTGAAGAAACCGGAATTAATCCAAATAAACTTGAGTTGGAGATTACAGAATCAATAGCGCTTGATGATATTGAATATACGATAGCTACAATTCAGGAATTACGCAAAGTAGGTGTTAGCTTCTCGCTTGATGATTTTGGTACAGGATACTCCTCCATGAATTATCTCAAGAGACTGCCAGTAAGTAATTTGAAGATTGATAAAAGCTTCTTAAGCACCGTAATGGAAGATCAAAGTGATCAAAAGATTATACAGACAATAATCACACTTGCCCGCAATCTGGATTTGTATGTAATTGCTGAGGGTGTGGAAAGCTCAGATCAGGAAGTCTTTTTGAAAGAGGCAAACTGTGATAAGGCACAGGGCTATCTGTATAGTAAGCCAGTTCCGAAGGAAAAAGCCATTATGTATTTGAGAAATCAAGAAACGAAGCGGTAGTGGTTCAAACCAATATTAATAAGAGGTCAGTAAAGGAGACGTTTTTTGTGAAGCTTTACTTGGTGAGAAACAAAATCGAAGTTTCGTTTATTCTGCTTCAGACTATATTATATGGAATATTTCTAAATTTTGATATTGCCGATGTCAATGCTGTACTATCATGTAGAATAAAATTCGGCATTATTTTAGTATGCTTTTGTTATGTGATTATTTATTGCAAAGGACGTAAATTCCTATGTAATAGTGCGTATAACAGAAGCATTATTTTTTGTATGATAGTAGGGCTCTTATTTACAGTGATTTCAGATTTTTTTATACTGATACTTGATCATTATATTTATGGGGTTATTACCTTTATTATTGTCCAGCAGCTATACGGGATCCGTATCATCATGACGGACAAGAATAAATGGGACGGAGAAGATGAACAAATAAGAAAAAGAACACCTAATAACATATTCACTTATAAGTATTTACTACGTGTCATCTTTGAACTAATTACTGCATTTTCGGTATGTATTATACTTAAGCTTTGTGGAGTTGTCCTCGAGGTTTTACTTGTAATCAGCGTTTTTTATTTTGTTTGTATTACTACGAATGCGATTACCGCAGTACGAGCTGTGGTTCATAATCCTAAAAAGAAAGAAAATCTGTTATTTGCAGTTGGTATGGTACTATTTTTATTCTGTGATATCAATGTGGGAATCTTTAATATGTCAGGTTATATCTCGATGCCTGAGCAGCTTTATCATGTACTATATGCTGTATCATCAATTCTTATGTGGACCTTCTATGCACCAGCTCAAGTTTTGATTTCACTTAGTGTATCACGAATGTGTAAATATTAACAAAAAAAGCAAAAAACTTTATGTAAAAGTATGTAATGTAAAAGCTTGCCATTATGATAACTTTTTGCTACAATTATTATTACAAATCTATCTAATTCTATAGTTTTATGTATGAAATCAATCCAAGTAATTCATTTTTATCATCGAAAAAGAAATCCATTGTATTAATAGTCCCGCCAAAGACTTGAGAACCTAAAGCATTTTTTATGAGGTTATGAAGAATAGCAAAAGCTGTAATTCTCAGATTATATTCTAAAGCCGCCGGAGACTGTAAAAATTATCTAAAAGGAGGATGTGTTAATGTTACAATTAGTGAAGGAAGGAGTCTGTTATTATGACAAATTCATAAATGATATTACCGAAATGGTAAAAATAAATATGGGTGAGGATTATTCAGTTCATACCTATAAGGTGACAAAAAATAATTCACTGGAATTAGACAGTTTGGTTATTCTCCAGAATGGAATGAATTTCGCGCCGAATATTTATCTTCTTCCCTATTATGAAGCATATATACAGGGTGCAGATATAAAGAAACTTGCTGATCGGCTATGTGGGGTATATCGAAATTATTCGGTACCTGCTTTGAACGAGAATTTCACCTTTTCCTATGAGGATGTTAAATCATTCATTATATATCGTTTAGTTAGTTATGACAGAAATAAAAAACTATTAGAGAAAATTCCACACATCAGGTATTTGGATATGGCAATCACCTTTCATTATCTGGTCAGGGAAGATAATGACGGTATTGGAACAATTCGAATTACGAATGAACATATGAAGTTGTGGGAAAGTTCGCTGGAAGCGTTGTATTTGCTGGCAGTTAATAATACAAAAAGCTTATTTCCATCCGTAATTCGAAGTATGGATGAGGTTATATTGGGGATGCTGAAAGAAGAGATGGCCTTAGATAATGAAAATGGGAAGTCTGATCATATATTAGGGAGCATCTTAGGAGACCAAGAATATTCCAATCAACATAAGATGTTCATTCTTTCTAATGAAAAAGGGATTAATGGAGCGACATGTCTTTTATATGAAAATGTTCTAAAGGATTTTACAAATCTTATTCATTCTGATTTATTTATTCTCCCAAGTAGTATACATGAAGTTATTCTTGTTCCATACGACAGGACGATTACGAAGGAAGCTCTAATAGAAATGGTGAGGGATGTTAACTATACACAGGTTGCACGTGATGAAGTTTTATCCGATCGGGTTTATTACTATTCCAGAAAGAAAAATTCAATTACAATGTAGAATAATATAATACATTAAATGCACCTGACTGGATTTGAACCGGCGGCCTTTCGCTCCGGAGGCGAACGCTCTATCCACTGAGCTACAGGTGCATGCTATGTTATTATATAATAGATAAAATATAAAGTAAAGTAAGATTTGAAGTATTTTAGACATAGTTTAGCCTATAATAACGCGAGGCCAGAATACAAAAAACCTGAGACATACATATGAGTTTTTATGCATACTGAATAATTTCTATGCATCATTTGATAGCATTTTGCCGGAAGGCTGAACTGTAATGAATGTTATAATTAATTCTGTGTGTTAATGTATGCTAAACTGTACCGGTAGTCTGTGTTTTCGATGAAATATTTACTCTGAATGAACCTTCATGAATATTCCATATTCATAAGGGTAAAAATGTAAATATTACAAAAATGTTAAAAAGTGTTACAAAAAAATGAAACAATAAGGTTGATTTTTTGATTCTCATTTGGTAAAATGTATTTCATACATAAATTGTCTTGTTATAAATAAATTCATGCAAGGCATATAGTGAAACATAATTAATTTATGAAAAAGGAGATATAATGAAAATAAAATATAAGAAAATTATTTTACTTGTTACAATGAGCATCATGGGAATCGGTTTATTAACCTTTTCGATTGGTAATGATAAATCGGAAGCGAAAGAGAACTTAGGTAAAGATAAGGTTAAGGAGGCGTCCGCTCAACCTGATACTAAAGATAAAGACATAACCCCTACAGTAACTGAAATACCATCCCCAACACCTTTACCGGTTTATAACATAGAAGAGGGTGCATATCCTGAGATCAAAGAGCTTTTTATAAATTACTATAAGGCAAAGAATAGTCATGATGTTAGTACTATTAAGAAGTTATTAAGTAATCCCTCAAAAGTAGAATCTGAGAGTGAGATGAAGAAGAAAACAGAATATATTGAAAGCTATAAAAAGATTAAGACCTATACAAAGAAGAGTTTTATAGAAGGTACCTATATTGTATATGTGTATCATGAAATTAAGTTCACCGGAATTAAAACGGCTGCACCGGGTCTTTCTAAATTCTATCTTGTTACAGGACAGGATGGAAAACTGAAGATTTTCTCCGATGAAATGGATGACACAATAAAAGCATATTATAATGAGCGAAATGAAGATAAAGATGTAAAAACGTTAATAGAACTTACTAATAAACACAGTGAGGAAGCGATAGCCAAGGATAAGGATCTGAAGACCTTCTGGAAGAAGATTGATAAATTAGCGAGCAAAAGTGATACGAAAGCATAAGGCGGCATCGCTGAATAATTAAACATTTACTCCTTATACTATAATAATCAAAATGGTATAAGGAGTATTTTATGATAGGAAATGTGGATTTAGATTTATTAGAAAAAACTTATCAGAATTCTTCTATCGGAATTACTGCAATTGAAGCGGTACTTAACAAAACAGACGATAAAGAATTCAACAATGCATTATACAGTCAGTTGAAGGATTATCAGGAATTGGCTGACAAATCAAAGGATCAATTACTAAAAAACGGTGCAAAAGTAAAAGATAATTCACTGATCGAAAAAACTATGATGAAGGGCAATGTTAAGATGAACACCTTGATGAATCCGACAGAAAGCCATATAGCCCAAATGGTAATACAAGGAAGTACAATGGGGATTACTCAGATGACAAAGCTACTTCATGCAAAGCAGGATGCAGATGGCATAAGTACAGAGATAGCGGTAGAATTTATTAAGAAGGAAGAAAATAATATTGAAGTTATGAAGAAATTTTTGTAATCGTAATTACTTATTTTGCTGACAGGAATAGATAAGAATAAAAAGGCTGCGAGAGTGTTATGACCCGATATTACGGTGAGTACAATCGCAGTCTTTTATAACTGGACGAAAGTTATCAAATCAAGTATAATGATTCTAATAAATTTTGGATAATTTTTATCTGGAGGAAACAATGCCAAAAAGGACAAAAAGATTAACCTCACAAGGAGAAGAAAAGGACGAAATCCGTATCAATAAATTCTTGAGTGAAGCCGGAGTATGTTCCAGAAGAGAAGCAGATCGTTATATAGAGGAAGGAAAGGTTAAAATAGATGGAGTGATCGCTCAGATGGGTTCAAAGGTGACAAAAAACAGTCGTGTCACTTTCTGTGGTAAACCTGTCAAGAAGGAAGAAAAGCTTGCATTAATCGCATTTAATAAACCAGAGGGTATTGTCTGTACTACGGATCATAGGGAGCAGAACAATATTATTGATTATTTGAATTATGGAATGCGTATTTATCCGATCGGTCGCCTTGATAAGGATTCGGAAGGCCTGATCTTACTTACGAATGACGGGAATATCGTAAATAAGATTTTAAGGGCGGAAAATCATCATGAAAAAGAATATATCGTAAAAGTAAACAAAGAGATTACCTTAGATTTTATTAGGAATATGTCATCAGGAGTCCCCATTCTGGATACGGTTACAAATCCTTGCAAGGTTAGGCAAATTGATAAAAATACGTTTAACATTATTCTGACTCAGGGTCTGAACAGACAGATCCGACGAATGTGTGAGCATTTTGACTACCGTGTCATTAACTTAAAGCGCGTACGGATCATGAATATCAGTCTGGGGAGACTTCGTACCGGAGATTATCGTAATGTTACGGATCATGAAATTGAAGAATTAAACCGGCTGATTAGTCAGAATAAAAAATAGTGATAATGCAGTAGATTAGCTAGTTGAACAAATTACAAGAGAAATTAAGAAATGTGATTATTAAAATTTGACGATTGAGTGAAGGCTAGAAAGATAATTTATTTATCTTTTCTTCATAAAATGACATACGATGGAACACGATTCTGATAATATAATGAAAAAGGTTAAGGAAGGTATTTCAACTATGGATATCAGACAGGAAATTGAAGCATTAAGAGAACAATTAAGATATCACAATGACAGATATTATAATCAGGATGATCCCGAAATATCCGATTATGAATATGATCAATTGTCTCTTCGATTACGTAAATTAGAGAAGGAAAATCCCGAATTTGCCAGTACAGAATCGCCAACACAGAAAGTTGGAGGTTCTGCAAAAAGAGAAGCCGGTATCCTGGTAAAGCATAATGTACCTATGCTTAGTCTGCAGGATGTATTCAGCAAGGAGGACGTTTTCAATTTTATTGAGAAGGTGAAGAGTGAGAGAGAAGACGCTGTCTTTGTTGTTGAGAAAAAGATTGACGGTCTATCCGTGTCATTAAGATATACAGATGGAAATCTGACCTTGGGAGTTACCAGAGGGGATGGCATCAATCAGGGTGAGGATGTTACAGATAATGTTAAAATGATTGGCGATGTAAAGACAAAGTTGAAGGAAGCTGTTCCTTATATTGAAATCAGGGGAGAAGTCTATATGAAAAACGAAGACTTCGAGGCAGTCAATGAAAAGCTTTATGCAGCTGGAAAGAAGCTTTTTGCCAACCCACGTAACTGTTCGGCGGGTACACTTAGACAACTGGATCCGGAGGTGGTCAGGGAACGTAAGCTTTCATTATTTATCTTTAATGTTCAGGAGTCAAGGGGAATCAGCTTTCTTACCCATTCTGAGAGCCTTGATTGGTTGAATAAGCAGGGAATAAAGGTAGTTGAAGGATCACAGCTGTGTCATAATGCGGAAGAGGTATGGAAAGCAATTGAGGCAATTGGTGAATCTAGAGGAAACCTACCTTATGATATTGATGGTGCCGTCGTTAAGGTGGATAAGCTGGCAGACCGTGAATATTTTGGTAGTACCTCAAAGGTTCCTAGATGGGCAATTGCTTATAAGTATCCGCCGGAGGAAAAGGAAACAATTGTAAAAGAAATCCGTTTGACAGTAGGAAGAACAGGTCGAATTACACCGACTGCTATTTTTGAACCGATCCGTTTGTGTGGCACGAATGTTGAGCGCGCAACCTTGCATAATCAAGATAGAATTGATGAACTGGATGTCAGAATCGGAGATACCATTGTCGTAAGGAAAGCTGGAGAAATCATTCCGGAAGTACTATCTGTCGTTAAAGAAAAGCGTCCGGAAGGTACGACTGCGTTTAAGATATCCGGATTATGTCCAAGTTGTGGTGCTCCGACCTCCCGTGATGAAAGCACGGCAGATACCAGATGTACTAATCTAAATTGCCCGGCTCAGCTTAGCCAGCATATTATGAATTTTGTCGGTCGTAATGCGATGGATATTAAGGGCTTTGGTGATGCTTACGTAGAGATTTTGATCAAGGAGGGATATCTAAAGGATATCGCAGATATCTACTATTTGCATCAGTACCGTGATGAACTGATCGAGAAAGGCCTGATTGGAAAAGAGAAGAATACGGATAAACTTCTGAAAGCGATTGAAGACAGTAAGAAGAATGATATTGACCGTCTGATCACGGGCCTTGGAATAAGAAATATTGGAAGACAAGCAGGAGTGGAGCTTAAGAAGCATTTTAGATCAATCCATGACTTGGAAAATGCAACATACGAGGAGTTGGTTGCAATTAATGACGTTGGTGAGGTAACTGCGAATTCTATCGTGGACTTCTTTGCTTTGGAAGAAAACCGGAATATTCTAAGTCGTATGGAACAGGCCGGTATGAATTTTCAGTCATTAGCAGGTGAATCAAATGAAGATCAACGATTTGTGGGCTTAACCTTTGTAATTACAGGTACTTTGCCGACCATGGGAAGAACGGAGATGGAAGAACTTATTAAACGTTATGGTGGCAAGGCGTCTGGTAGTATATCAAAGAAAACCAGTTATCTGATAGCAGGAGAAAATGCTGGGAGTAAACTGACGAAGGCTCAGGAACTTGGTATTAGGATAATAACAGAAGAGGAATTGCTTCAGATGCTTAATTAAATCATTTAAAATTAAAAAACTCTCGCCATCATAGGCTGATTACTTTAGAATTAGAAGATCATAATGTTGGAAACAGAACATTATAATTTATTGATTTATTCTACAAATCATGCTATGATACATTTTAATATAGAGAAATAAATGCAAAAGCAAAAGCAAGCCTTCCGTAATGATTTTACGTATTGGCAGGCATATAAAATAATAATGAAATGGTGATGGATTATGCCAATTAAAATACAAAGTGACTTACCTGCGAAAAAAATTCTCGAGGATGAGAATATATTTATAATGGACGAAACAAGAGCAATGCACCAGGATATCCGACCTTTGAAGATAGTAATATTAAACCTTATGCCAATCAAAGAGGATACGGAGGTACAGTTGCTGAGAAGCCTTTCCAATACCCCGCTGCAGGTTGACGTAACCTTTTTAACAACAGAATCCTATGTAGGTACTCATACACCTACCAGTCATTTGGATCAATTTTATCAGACCTTTGAGGATATCAAGGATAAGAAATTCGATGGACTAATTATAACTGGAGCTCCTGTTGAGCTTATGGATTTTGAAGAGGTGACCTACTGGGAGGAATTAACCAGAATTATGGAATGGTCAAAAACGTATGTGACCTCCACACTTCACATATGCTGGGGCGCCCAAGCTGGACTTTATTATCATTATGATATACCTAAGATTATTTTAGATAAGAAAATGTTTGGTATATTTGAGCATGCGGTATTAAATCGGAAAGTGCCTTTTATCAGAGGATTTGATGATGTTTTTTATGCACCACATTCTAGATATACAACAGTATCAAAAGAGGATATTTTAAAGAATGAGAACCTTACAATATTAGCTGAATCGGAAGATGCAGGAGTATTTATTGTAATTGCAAACGAAGGTAAGCAAATTTTTGTTATGGGACATCCGGAATATGACAGAGTTTCATTGGATAAGGAATATAAAAGGGACATAGCAAAAGGTATTGATATCGAACTTCCTAAGAATTACTATCCGGAAAATCAACCGGATATGCGTCCGAATCTTGTTTGGAGAGCACATTCGAATGCAATGTATACAAATTGGCTGAATTACTACGTATATCAGGTAACGCCTTATGAACTATAACGAAGAGCTTCTCTTAAACTTCACATTCATTAATCAACATATGTAACTTTAGTCATTGTTATCAAGTACATTTGTATTGGGCTAAAATTGGGGGACATAGGATAATGAAATGCATTAATAACTTATTGAATAATCATACTTTTTTGCTATCGGTTATCATTGGAATCTGCATTGTTATTGTCGCTGCCATTTTGATTTCCCGTCTGCAAAATGAAAAAATGATAACTGTGGAACTAAAAAAAATAACTGATAGTATACGGGCAGGCTTAGTTCATTTCATATTAGAGGATGATTGTAGAATCCTTTATGCGAGTAAAGGCTTTTATGATATCCTGGGTTATAACAAAGATGAGATACAAAAGCTGAATAAAAGTTCTCTATTGGATTTTTTAGATAAAAGGAATTTATCTTTTGTTGAGGAGATCAAAAATAAGCTTGAGAAGGATACAATTCACTCTGAGATTAGTCTGATTACTAAGGATGGAGTAGTTCTTCCTATGTTAATGGACGGTAACATCTCATTGGGAAGAGATGGTAAGCATACTTTCTCCGTGGTATTTGTTGATTTTAGTGAACAGAAGAGAATGCAAGAGCTAATTCTATTAGAAGGAGAGCGTTATCGGATTGCTACAGAGCTTTCAAATGACATCCTATTTGAATATCATATTGAATCTGATGAAATGAGATATAGTGAAAAGTATCGTGAGTTTTTTGGTATTAATCCCGTAATTATTAATTTTAAAGATGATTTTGCAAATCACAGGGATCTTGTTCATCCAGATGATTGGGGAATATATCTTGAATTTTGCTATCAGTTGACGCTTGGTATAAGTAATATTGATGCAGAGTTCCGATTTAAGAACCGTTTGGGTGAGTTTATATGGTGTCAGCTTATGGGCAGAACCATTTATGATGATAAAAAGAATCCGCTACGTATTATTGGTAAAATTGTTAATATTGATTCTCAGAAGAGGGAACTTGAAGCATTGGAATATAAAGCTACTAGGGATCCGTTAACTGGAGTTTATAATAAAGAGATTACAAGTAAGAAAATTGAAAAATTTATATCCGGAAACAAAAAAAGCAGGCACATGCTGATGTTGATAGATTTTGATAATTTTAAAAGTGTGAATGATAATTACGGACATCTCGTGGGTGATAAGGTGTTAATATTTGTTATCAGTTGTATTAAGGAGGTATTTACTGAAGGCGAAATCATTGGGCGTATTGGCGGTGATGAATTTGTCGTATTTTCCGGTAATATAGAAAATGACGAAGAAGTGTTGGAAAAAGCCGCCTTATTGAAGGAGAGCCTAGATACGAATTATATCAGCGATAAACTGTCCATACCAATTACTTCAAGTATCGGTGTGGTTATTTATCCCGAATCAGGTCTGCACTATGAACAACTTATGGAGTATGCGGATCAGGCTCTGTATAATGTGAAGGAACACGGTAAAAACAATTATTTATTATATAGATCTTGATTTGAATACGATAACTATTATATTGAATCTACATGAATTTACCTTTAATGAAAGAAACCTAAATCTTACTTTTATACTTATATAGAAGCTTGATTCGGGGTCAGACTCTCACGCCGACATATTTTAGCTCCACATAGAATGAAAACGGAACGTGAGAATTAGACAGCCGAACCAAGCTTTTATTTAAAATCATTTTTAGTGATAGCATTACTTGCCCATAAGAAAATAGTGCAAATGATACATAGCAATAAACAGAAGATCAGTAGGAAAATGATATCATTCATATGTATCATTTTTTTTGTGTATTCATAGCTTTCCTTCAAGAAGAAACCACAGATTGCGGTAAAAATCCCGGGTTTAACCACTGAATTGATACTGTCTAGACTAAAATGTACATTTCTTATAACAGCAAAGGTATCCAGGCCGGTTATAATCAGCTGTCCTATTAAAAGTGCAATCAGATATCCGTTGATTCCTCGGGCGGGTATTAGAAAAATAATTAAAAAGATTTTGCATACGGTACCAATGATTGAATTGATAAAGGTGATATGTGCCTTACCAAGACCATTGATTACACTGCCCAAAGTAGTAGTAAGATATAAAAACGGGCAAAGCCATGCGAGCACCATCAGATATTCACCTGCAGATACATTGTGAAATACGGCATTTCCAAGATCATTTCCAAAGTATACAAAAACCCCTGTGCTGATGATACCGATAATCAGACTATATTTAATAGAAGCAGCGGTTGTTATTCCAATGAGCTTATCATTATTAACTGCCTGTGCCTCTGAGATTGTCGGAAGTAATAGTACGGATAACGCATTGGTTATCGCAGTTGGAAACAGGATGAACGGAATGGACATTCCGTTTAATACGCCAAAGGCGACTAATGCATCCTGATTGCTGAGACCGGATCTACGTAGCAAAGAAGGTATTAGGATAGCTTCAATACTATGTAGGATACTTAATAGAAGACGATTTGCAGAGAGTGGTACGCTTAAGGATAACAGATCTTTTATGATTAATTTGCGTCTTCCTTCTTTAACATTTGGATTTGGATCAATATCGAGAAGTTTGGCAGGAGACTTTGTTATAAACATGGAAGCAAAGTTATATAAGCAGGAGGCGATTTCGCCTGCAACTAAACCTACCACTGCCATTTCACAGGTTACGGCAAGCTTTCCCCCTCCAAAATAAAGTGCTATAAAATAAACGATGATAACACGGATTAGCTGTTCCAATAATTGTGTAGCGGCAGGTACTCCGGTTTTTTTAAGTCCATAATAGTAACCATTGATACAAGCAGTAACTCCACAGAATGGAAAGACTACGGCGAGTATTCTTAAGGAATCGGCACAGCGTTTTTCCATTAGAATACGCCAGGCAATAAAATCAGCATTGAAATAGATTATCAAGGTTAATACAGCTGCTAAAGATACTGACATCAGTATTCCGATTCGAAGTATCCGTATAATATTCTTGGGATTTTTTCGGCCGATTTCCCTGGCTACAAGTCTGGAAATTGAGGTTTGAATTCCAGATGCATAAATAGTAAAGGCAATTCCATACACAGGAAAAATCAGCTGATAAATACCCATCAACTCTGCGCCCATTGTATTAGACAGGAAAATGCGATAGAAGAAACCGATGAAACGAATGATAAACCCTGATAGGGTAAGAATCAGAGTTCCCATCACAATATTACTCTTCTTTATATATCTGATATGCTGCTGCGCAGCTACTTTTTTACTCATAAAGCATCCTTAAAATACTATTTATTGTATATATATTTTGGAAAATCATAACTTATGTTACACAGCAAAGAATTAAGCGGAGAATGTTTCAACTGAACGATAATAAATAATTCATAAATACAAAATTAAGAAGTATATAATTCTCAAATTTTATGAAATAATTCTCAAATATTATGAAATAATATTGACAAAGAAGGAGTGAGATGCTATATTATAACCGAGTAAAATAATAGGGATTAAAATTATAGGAATTAAAAAAGTAGGAATTAAAAAAGTAGGAATGATAAAAGGAATTAAAAAGCAGCCAAATAATTTGTAGTAATGAAATAGAAATTAAAACCGGATTCCGGATTTGATATAAAAAGCTGCTGATCATAGTATTTAAAGCGGCGGAAATGGAGGTAAGTATGAAGCTATCCACCAAGGGCAGATATGGATTAAGGGCAGTTCTTGATCTGGCAGTCCATGCTGATGATGAGGCTGTTGCATTGAGCCAGATAGCAGAAAGACAGAGTATATCAATGAATTATTTAGAACAATTAATTGCCAAGCTTAAGAAAGCAGGTATTGTAATCAGTATCAGAGGAGCGCAGGGAGGCTACAAGCTGGCAGCTCCGGCGCAGGATATTTCGGTGGGAGCGATTCTTAGGGCTTTGGAAGGCAATTTAGATCCGGTTGATTGTTCTGAGGTTAATAATGGAAGTACGTGTAGTAACTCGGATTCCTGTGTAACAAAATATGTTTGGAAGCGTATAAGTGATAGTATAAATGAAGCCGTAGATAACATAAAACTTTCCGAACTGGTAGAAGAAAGTAAGAAGGTTCAGGCAGGGTCTAGTACCACTGATACAAAAGCGAAACAAACATGTGGTAAATAATATTTTAGAGGGAGAAAACAACATGGAGAAGAAAATATATCTTGATAATGCTGCAACAACAAAAACCAGACCAGAAGTAGTAGAAGCAATGCTTCCTTATTTTACAGAGTTGTATGGTAATCCGTCCAGTATTTACGAGTTTGCGGCCCAGAATAAGAAAGTTGTTGATGAAGCTAGGGGAATTATAGCGAAAGCTCTTGGAGGGCAGAACGAAGAAATCTATTTTACCGGTGGTGGCACTGAATCGGATAATTGGGCATTAAAAGCTGCGGTAGATGCTTATGCAGACAAAGGTAATCATATAATCACCTCTAGAATCGAGCATCATGCAATACTTCATACCTGTGATTATCTGGTGAAGCATGGAATAGAGGTAACCTATGTGGATGTAGATGAGAATGGTATTATTAAGCTTGACCAGTTGGAGAAAGCAATACGTCCGACGACAATCCTTATTTCCGTCATGTTTGCAAATAATGAAATTGGAACCATACAGCCGATCAAGGAAATTGGTGAAATTGCAAGAAAACATAATATATTATTTCATACAGATGCAGTACAAGCATTTGGACAGGTTCCGATTGATGTAAATGCTTTAAATATAGATATGTTAAGTGCCAGCGGTCATAAACTGAACGGACCGAAGGGTATTGGTTTTCTTTATATTAGAAAAGGTGTGAAAATCCGTTCCTATATCCATGGCGGTGCACAGGAGAGACAAAGAAGAGCAGGAACGGAAAATGTACCTGGAATCGTTGGTTTTGGTAAGGCAGTACAGATTGCATTAGACACAATGGATGAAAGAGCAGAGAAGGAAGTCAAATTAAGAAATCTATTGTTTAAGAGAATTATGGAAGAAATTCCTTTTGTGCGTGTAAATGGAGACAAGGTGAGAAGATTACCAAACAATGCAAATTTCAGCTTTCAATTTATCGAAGGTGAATCACTGCTTATTATGCTGGATATGAAGAATATATGTGCTTCCAGTGGTTCCGCATGTACTTCAGGATCCCTAGATCCTTCGCATGTTCTTCTTGCAATCGGCCTGCCGCATGAGATTGCTCACGGCTCCCTCAGACTGACGGTAAATGATGAAATTACAGAAGATGAGATTAACTATACCGTTGACCAGATTAAAGAAATTGTTGATAAACTTCGTAAAATGTCACCGTTATACGAGGATTTCATTATGAAAAGATAGATATCTTATTACGAAGCAGGAAATTATAATATACCAGATCGAAGGAGGAATTATTATGTATTCAGAAAAAGTTATGGATCATTTTACAAACCCAAGGAATGTTGGTGAGATAGAGAATGCAAGCGGTGTTGGAACCGTAGGTAACGCAAAGTGTGGTGACATCATGAGAATTTACCTTGATATTGATAATGATGGAATTATTCATGATGTTAAGTTTAAGACATTCGGTTGTGGTGCGGCAGTTGCCACTAGCAGTATGGCTACGGAACTGGTCAAAGGAAAAACTGTTCAGGAAGCTTTGAAGATAACAAATAAAGCAGTAATGGAAGCACTGGATGGTCTGCCCCCGGTGAAGGTTCACTGTTCTCTACTTGCAGAAGAAGCTATTCATGCTGCTCTTTGGGATTATGCACAGAAAAACAATATTAAGATTGAAGGACTTTCAAAGCCGAAGTCTGATATTCATGAAGATGAAGAAGAAGTAGTATATTAAAACTTATCCAATGATATTGTAAATGAAATTTAATATTAAGTTACTAATCAACATAAAATGCGGAGGTTACCATGGAAAAGGTAGTAGTAGGAATGTCAGGAGGGGTGGATTCTTCCGTAGCGGCATACCTTTTAAAAGAGCAGGGATACGATGTAATAGGTGTAACCATGCAGATATGGCAGGATGAAGATATCTGTTCCATGGAGGAAAATGGTGGATGTTGCGGCCTCAGTGCAGTAGAGGATGCCAGAAGAGTAGCTGCTGCTCTTGATATTCCGTATTATGTAATGAACTTTAAGAAAGATTTTAAGGAAAATGTGATAGATTACTTTGTATCAGAATATCTACAGGCAAGAACGCCAAATCCGTGCATTGCATGTAATCGCTATGTAAAATGGGAAGCTCTTCTTACTAGATCAATTAGTATCGGAGCCTCCTATATAGCTACAGGGCATTATGCGAGGATTGCTAAGCTTGCGAATGGAAGATATACAATTCAAAAATCTGTTACTGCGGCTAAGGATCAAACTTATGCTTTATATAACCTGACCCAGCATCAGTTATCTCACACATTAATGCCAGTGGGAGAATATGCAAAGGATGAAATCAGGGCGATTGCAAATCGCTTAAATTTACCTGTAGCGAATAAGCCGGACAGTCAAGAGATATGCTTTGTTTCTGATAATGACTATGCGGGGTTTATTCGTGATTATCTTAAAGACAACCAGAAAGATAGTCCGAGCTACAATTTCAAAGATAATCAGAAGGATAATCATGGGAATACAGTAGGCAATAATAAGATAAAGAGTCTTAATAATTCAGAACTGCCGGGCTTTGCACCAGGAAATTTTATTAATACCTCCGGTGAAATTATCGGAAGGCATCAGGGGCTGGTTCATTATACCGTGGGACAGCGTAAGGGGCTCAATTTAGCAATGGGACATCCTGTATTTGTTCTGGAATTAAGGCCGGAAACAAATGAAGTAGTGATAGGAAATTCAGATGAAGTATTCTCGGATCGCCTGTACGCGAATCAATTAAACTTTATGGCGATTGAGGATTTGGAGGGTGAGCTGGAAGTTGAGGCTAAGATACGCTACAGTCATAAGGGTGCAAAATGTATCATCAAAAGAACAGCAGAGGATGAAGTATTATGTATTTTTAAGGAGCCCCAGCGCGCCATAACACCCGGACAGGCTGTTGTATTCTACCAGAATGATTATGTAATCGGCGGAGGAACTATAAAATAGTAGATATGATCATGTTACATAAGAGAAACCCGATAAAGTTATAGCTTTCAGTAAGAGCACTCATAACTTGAATAGTTGATATAAAAAATTGCCTTATAATATTAGCATTAGATAGCATAAAATATGCGCTTCTTTTATAGCATTTATTATATCTAAGTCTGATATTATTAGGCAATATATTTATAATAAAGAAATATTCCGATAAAATATGATATCTTGTATGGGTCAAAGGCTTTGTATCATCATATTATAATTTTTCATATTCCGGCTTTCCCTCACGAAAAGTAGCATAGTAACGAAAACCAAGACTCTTCAAAAAGTCAGGAATTAGATGAAAATCATAGCATAAGTGCTCTGGTTTATGTGCATCAGAGCCAATGGTGATTAATTCTCCCCCCAGTTCTTTATAGCGCTTGATAACCTCTGCTTTTGGATGAGGGTAGCCAAGTCCATATTTTAATCCGGCGGTATTCACTTCAATTCCTCTTCCATAGGATATTATTGTTTTTAAAACCTCATCCAACAGATCGGCATAATCCAAATAGGAGTAATCTGCATTCTGAGTAGATGCATGGAATCGTTGCGGCACATATCGGATAATATAATCTATGTGTCCATATACATGAAAACCATGGAATGCCTTACAGTTTTCTATGATGGACGTAAAGTATCTAACAATTCCTTGTTTCATGTTATAGTTCTCCCAATACTCCGGATAGTAGGGATCATAATGATCCACAACGTGGGAAGAGCCTATCATAAAATCAAAGTGGTAACTATTGATAAGAGCATTAATACGGTCAGCTATGTGTGGCTGTAATCCAAGTTCAATTCCAGTAAGTATTTCGATTTTGTTATGATAGCGTTCCTTTAATTCCTCCAGTTTCTTAACATAGTCCTTGGGATCAAATACGAAGTTATGATTGCTTATCGGAGGATAGTCATAATCCATATGATCAGTAAAACATAATTTCTTAAGTCCTAATTGAAGGGCTCTTTCAATCATCTGCTCCATTGGAGTGGTTGAGTCGCTGGAAAAATCAGAATGTAAATGATAATCAGAGTTAATCATCGGTATCCCCCTTTCTACTTTTGACACCTAATCCATTTAGGTAATTAAGGTGCTATATAGTTTTTGTAAATTATAGTTCCGCAATTACCTAACTCTTATAATTGTTTTATACTTGAAATATCGGTTGGTGAAACCATAGAATAATTCGTATAATAAACAACGAATCCTGGTTTACCGCCACTCGGCTTTTTCACATTTTTTCTTAAGGTATAATCAATTTCGACCTTATCAGAAGCCTTGGAGCTAGAATAATGTGCTGCAAGTCTGGCAGCTTCTTCAAAGGTACGATCAGGCAGTTCCTTACCTTCGGATTTTACAATAACATGGGAACCGGCAATTTTCTTGGCATGGAACCACCAGTCGCCTCCGTCTGCTAACTGGAAGGTCAGTTCATCATTTTGATAATTATTCTTACCGACATACATATGGAAGCCGTCAGTGGATATATAATGGAGTGGTTTGCTTTTTACTCCGGACTTGTTGGAATTTGCTTTCTTAGTCTGCTTTCCAGGTCCATTCGTTAATTTACGTCGGATATAACCATATTCTGTTAGTTCACGCTTTAATGCAGCCAAATCATTTTCATCCGAGGCAATATCAAGCGCGGCCTGAATGGACTCCAGATGAGTTAGCTCATCACCTGTCTCTTTAATCTGAATGGTAAGTGCATCAAAGGTACGTTTTAATTTAGAGTATTTTTCAAAATAATGTTTTGCATTTTCCATAGGTGTAATGGTTGGATCTAAAGGTATGCTGATTTCCTTATTATCATCGTAATAGTTCGTAGTATTCAGCACCTTAGCTCCGGGCTCCAGACCATAGCCGTAAGCCGTAAGCAGTTCACCGTATACTTTATATTTATCACGCTTTTCTGTATCCTTCAGTTGTTTTTGCTGAAGGTCGTATTTTTTACTGGCACGGTCAATTGCATTCGATACAATTTTACGAAGATCAAATGATTTTTGTTTCATTCTTGCGACCGCATCCTTGGAGGCATAAAAAGTCTCTAAAAGTTCAGAAATTGTAGTATAACTTTGCACCTCACATCCGGAGAAGCAGGTAAGGGCAACACTGGAGAATTCGGTTGGTTTATTATCCTGAATAATGATATTTGGTGTAAATGCTCCATTTTTTACATCTCCCATTAGCCGGCTGAACATATTATATAGATGCAGCCCTGCAGCTTCACTTAGGATTTCGGTTAAATCCCCAGCATCAATGGAAGCCCTGCAGCAGAGTTCATTGGCGATAAGAGGACTGATTCCGGTTAGACTGTTATAGAGTGCTTTCTCAATAGACATTGGTTTCTTATAAATAATATTACAAAAATCATCATAGGTCGTAGTGAAGGGATCCAGCTTCTCTGTGGTCACCGGTATAAAATAGTTACGTCCGGGTAATACTTCACGGACTGAGCTAATAAATTGATTCACTCTTTTAATACTATCTATGATAGTCATTTCTTCATCGCAGAAGATAATATTACTATGCTTGCCCATTAACTCAATAATTAGATACTTAATCCGAGGATCTCCCATTTCATCTAGATGCTCCAGCTTGAAATGGATAATTCTCTCAAGCCCGGGCTGATAGATATCAATAAGCTTTGCACTGTTCAAGTGTTTTCTAAGAAGCATACAGAAATTAGGGGCTGTTAATGGACTTGGTTTTACATTCTCAGTCAAATAAATCAGAGGAAGACCGGCACCAGCCGATAACAACAGCCTATACTGCTCTCGCTCCTGCCCTTTAATAGTAAGTATTAATTCATCTTTTTCAGGCTGTGCAATTTTATTTATTCTACCACCTAGTATGGTTTTTCGCAGTTCCTGTACCAGATTGGCAATAACGACACCATCAAATGCCATAGTTAGTCTCCTTCATAGTTCAATGTATAATCATGAATTATAGCATATATCAGAAAAATTGAATACCCTTTTCCAATATTCATTCATGTAGTTATAACAGTTTTGCTTAGACAGAAATTTGGCGGGGTGGTTTCGAGTTATGTTTACGAAATAGAGACGCTCCCGCTTAGTTGCATTATTGCATTACGTAGCGGTATATAAGGCTCTAAAATACAGAGCCTAAATACCGACGAATGCAAATACTCCATATCGCAAACATAGCTCGAAACCATCCCGCCAAATTTATATCTAGGCTGAGCAGTAAGTGCACTGTAGTTCGATTAGGACTTATGACAAAAAATAAAAAAGTTTAAAGTACTAAGAAATTACAGAAAAAATATTTTTTACTTGAAACTTGTAGATAAATAAAATATAATGGTAAATGGCGAATACAAAGGGGTATTTGTTTTATTTCGTATGCCCTTTTATAGGAAAACGAGTGAAAAAGATTTTGCTCGTTTGCTAATTTTAATCAAAGGAGATTAAATTATGGGTTATGTTGATGAGGTAATTGAGCAGGTAGTTAGGAAAAACCCTGCAGAGCCTGAATTTCATCAGGCTGTTAAGGAGGTATTAGAGTCCTTAAGAGCAGTTGTTGATGCGAACGAGGCGAAATTCAGAAGAGAAGCTCTTCTGGAGAGACTGGTTGAGCCAGACAGACAGATTAAATTCAGAGTACCGTGGGTAGATGACAACGGTAATGTACAGGTAAACACAGGTTATCGTGTACAGTTTAATAATGCGATTGGACCATACAAAGGTGGACTCCGTTTACATCCTTCTGTAAATATCGGTATTATTAAATTCTTGGGATTTGAACAAATTTTTAAGAATTCTTTGACAGGTCTTCCGATTGGAGGCGGTAAAGGTGGTTCTGATTTTGATCCTA
The DNA here is from genome assembly GCA_023393095.1 of Bacillota bacterium. GTDB lineage: Bacteria > Bacillota > Clostridia > Lachnospirales > Lachnospiraceae > Mobilitalea. The sequence goes on along the minus strand of JAEWMT010000064.1, from coordinate 4,775 downwards.
AGGGTAAATCTGACCGAGAGGTATTAGCATTCTGTAAAAGCTTTATCTCAGAATTGTACAAGTATATCGGCGCAGATACAGATGTTCCGGCAGGTGACATCGGTACTGGCGGAAGAGAAATCGGTTATATGTTCGGTCAGTATAAGAAAATCAGAGGTACTTATGAAGGTGTTTTAACCGGTAAAGGATTAAGCTTTGGAGGCTCTTTGGCAAGAACGGAAGCAACCGGTTACGGTTTATTATATTTAGTAGAAGAAATGTTAAAATGCAATGGTAAGGATATCAAGGGCATGACCGCTACTGTATCCGGTTCCGGTAATGTAGCAATTTATGCGACTGAAAAGGCACATCAATTAGGTGCAAAAGTTGTTACTTGTAGCGATTCTACCGGTTGGGTTTATGATCCGGATGGAATTGATGTCGCTGCTTTAAAAGAAATAAAGGAAGTTAATCGTGCAAGACTTACTGAATACAAGAAATACAGACCAAACTCTGAATATCATGAGGGACGTGGCGTATGGACAGTGAAATGTGATATTGCACTTCCATGTGCAACTCAGAACGAGCTGCTTCTTGATGATGCAAAAGCTTTAGTTGCAAACGGTTGTATCGCCGTTGCCGAAGGCGCTAATATGCCTACAACACTGGAAGCAACTGAGTACTTACAGTCCAATTCTGTTCTATTTGCACCTGGAAAAGCTGCTAATGCAGGTGGTGTTGCAACCTCCGCTTTAGAGATGACACAGAACAGCGAAAGATTAAGCTGGACTTTTGAAGAAGTTGATGCTAAGCTTCAGCAGATCATGGTTAATATTTTCCATAGCTTGGATGATGCGGCAAAGAGATATAATGCTACAAATAACTATGTTGTAGGTGCTAACATTGCTGGCTTTGAAAAGGTTTCAAATGCAATGATGGCTCAGGGTATTTGGTAGAATACTTAAATTGATTGCAATGAGGTAATCAATATAAAATTTAATATAAATAAGCTGATTTAAAAAAGAAGGAATGACTGGTCAAGATCGAATGTCCAGTGATCAACCTAGTTTTAAATCAGCTTTTTTATTTTTGTAAATGATTAAAGTGATAAATAAAATCTATCATCTCCATATTATCTCCACATTCAATTGATAAGATATATATATTGATAAGGAGGATGGATATGTCTTTAAATATGATTAAAAAAACACTGTATATTGACAATATGACATGTACACATTGTGAAACAAGGATAGAGCAGGCATTGGCTAAAGAAGAAGGTATTAGTAATGTAATTGCAAGCTATTCATCAGGTTCTGTAACAATCCTATATGATGAAAGTAGAATCAGTCTGAAAAGAATGATAGAAATTATAGAAAACGAAGATTATCATGTTAATTTGAATTATGGTAAAGCTACGAAGCTTTCATCATCAGACAATGAAATAAAATCAGGTACCCCCAGTCAGAATTCTAAAAAAAAGCGTGATTACAGCGATATTGCAGGAGTGGCAATTATAATTTTCGCTATCTATATCATAGCATGGCGCTTTGGATGGTTGAATATCTTCAATAACTTTCCGATTGCGAAGGAAGGCATGGGCTATGGAATGCTGTTTATCATTGGTCTGCTGACCTCAGTTCATTGCGTTGCAATGTGTGGAGGTATCTGCCTGTCACAGTGTGTATCCAAGGAGTCTGCGAATCAGATATCCAAGAGTAAATTTTCTGCATTAAGACCAGGCCTACTATATAATTTAGGAAGAGTTATTTCCTATACCATCATTGGTGGTATTGTAGGAGCAATCGGTTCTGTAGTAAGCTTTTCAGGTGCTATGAAGGGATTGGTTCAGATACTCGCAGGTATCTTCATGGTGATTATGGGTGTCAATATGCTTGGCATTTTCCCTTGGCTTCGTAGATTTAACCCAAGAATGCCGAAAATATTTGCAAAAAAGATTTATTCTCAGAAAAATAGTAGAAGTCCCTTGTATATTGGTTTACTAAACGGATTGATGCCCTGCGGTCCTCTACAGGCGATGCAGCTGTATGCACTTTCAACCGGCAGCCCGATCAAAGGTGCAGTTGCTATGTTCCTCTTCAGTATTGGTACAGTACCGCTGCTGTTTGCATTTGGGGCAGTAAGCACATTACTTAGTAAGAAATTCACCAGTAAGATGATGACGGTCAGTGCTTGTTTCGTAGTTGTATTGGGAATCTTTATGTTTCATAATGGTATCAGCTTATCCGGAGTTACACTTCCAAGCATTTCCTCAGCTTCAACGACATCAAATACAGCGACACAGGCAACAGTTAATGGAGATGTACAGGTTGTCACTACAGGCATATCCTCCGGGAAATATGAACCGATTGTTGTTCAGAAGGGTATCCCCGTAAAATGGACGATCCAGGCTAAAGCAGGAGATCTTAACGGCTGTAATAATTCCATTATTGTTCAGAAATATGGAATTGAAAAAAGTCTCCAGACCGGAGACAATGTAATCGAATTTACACCAACAGAAAGTGGAACAGTACCCTTCAGCTGTTGGATGGGAATGATCCGAAGCAAGATCGTAGTAGTTGATGATCTTAATAATGTGGATAACAGTCAAATTAAAGATGATTCAACACAGAGTACCGGCGGAGGATGCTGCAGTGCTGGCGCCGGATCCGGTACTTCCTCGGGATATAGTAATACCTTTGGTTTTGATTATAGCTTGCTAAAGGGAAAAAAGATTGATACGGATCAACTGGCCGTTGCCACGGTAAAAGATAATGTTCAATCTGTGGACATTACTTATGATAAAAATGGCTTTTCTCCTGCCGTGGTTGTAGTACAGGAGGGTCTGGATACCCAATGGACTATAAATGGAAAGAAAATGGATAAAAGCAAGAGTACGCTTCTATTTCCGATATATTCCGCCCAGCTTGATGTGGTAGCAGGAAAAAATCCGATTTCTTTTGTTCCTGGACAGGATTTTGATTTCTTTACGTCCGATGGTTCCTATGTTGGATATGTTAAGGTTGTAAAGGATATTAATAAAATTGATAAGAATGCGATAAAGAGAGAAGTCTCAGAATATAGCCCGGCTGATCAAGGAGCTTCTGATACTCTTTAAAATAAAAAAACTGTGATATATAACACGGATATAAAAACTACGGACAGTAAATTAATAACTAGTAAGGAGACAATAAATATGAATAAGAAACCAGATAAAAAAATGGTTATGAAAAAGCTTGCAATCTATGCTGTTGCAGCAATATTATTAATAGTAGTTGTATTTACTTTAAAAATCGGCTTGGGCAGTAAAGGTTCAGGAGATAAAGAGACTGCTGCTTCGATGATAAAGGATAGTGATATTGTAATCCAGGTAAAGGATGTTTCTGAAAAGCCAGCTTTCTATCCGGCCGAAATCAATGGAACCAATATGGAAGTGATTGCAGTGAAAGCTTCTGACAAAACCATCCGTACGGCATTTAATACTTGTCAAGTATGTTATAATTCCGGTAAGGGATACTATAAAGTGGAAGGTAATCAGCTGGTATGCCAAAATTGCGGTAACCGTTTTGGTATGGACGATGTGGAAGTAAGTAAGGGTGGCTGCAATCCGGTTCCGATTACAGATAAATATAAAAAGGTTAACGATAAAACCATAACAATTACGAGAGATGTTCTTACAGAGGCTGCATCTATCTTTGAAAACTGGAAATAATCAGCATAACCGATGAGAAAAAAGAGTTAAAATACAAAAACTCTTAGAGAATTCTCACATTTGCGTATGTAACATGCGCTGGAATGGAGGGCGATTTATGAACAAGGAAACAATTAAGATAAGTGGCATGACCTGTGCCGCCTGTGCTCAGAGGGTTCAGAAAGCAGTTGCAAAGCTGGATGGTGTAGCCGATGCAAACGTGAATTTTGCTACGGAAAAGCTCTCTGTGGAATTCGATGAGCAGAAGGTATCTGTTCCTGCAATCACAGATGCGGTAGTCGGAGCAGGTTATGGTGTCATAGAGGACAGTAAATTAAAAATAGTAACTATTCCCATTGGCGGAATGACTTGTGCATCCTGTTCACAGCGTGTCGAGAAAGCAATATCCAAGCTTAATGGAGTTACTAAGGTTAGTGTAAATCTTGCGACGGAGAAAGCAGCTGTTGAATATGATCCTCAGCTAATTAAGCTATCCGCCATTAAAGAATGCATTGTAAATACAGGCTATCAGGCCTTGGAAATAGATAAAAACACAGTGGATGAGGATAAACTGCGTAAAGAAAAAGAAATAAGAACCTTATGGATTAAATTTATTATTGCAGCCACGTTCGGTATTCCACTTCTATATTTTGCAATGGCTCCTATGGTAACCTGGTGGCCGTTTCCGATACCAGAGGCAGTGAATCCGATGCAATTCCCATTAAGATATGCACTGCTGCAGATAACCTTGGTAACACCGATCGTTATTGCAGGCTATCGATTTTATACCGTGGGCTTTAAAGCACTTCTTCAAAGAAGCCCCAATATGGATTCGCTGGTAGCTATCGGTACTTCTGCTGCAATTATATTCAGTATCTATAATACCTTTGAAATATTAAACTGTAATTTTATGGCTGTGGAAAAACTGTATTATGAGACAGCAGGCGTTATTATAGCTTTAATCCTGTTAGGTAAATCCCTTGAGGCAGTATCAAAAGGTAAGACCTCCGATGCAATCAAGAAGCTGATGGGGCTCGCTCCTAAGACGGCAACCGTAATTGAGAATGGAAAAGAAATCGAAGTTCCGATTGATGAAGTAGAAATA
>JAEWMT010000138.1 GCA_023393095.1 Bacillota bacterium | reverse complement strand
GTACTTTTCTGCAGGTAAAGGCAGGGATACCAGCTGTGGATAACGCTTCTTTCGTTACATTAACCTTACTTTGTCTGACAATCGCCATGACTTCCTTCATATAAACCTCCATTCTTATAATCCCTTTTTCTTCGTACTGATGGTGTAGGCTTCTTCTACCGGGCTGACGAAAATTCTTCCGTCTCCAAAATTGCCGTTCTCTCCGGTTCTTGCATATTTCATGATTATTTTAACAACATCGTCCTTATCCTTGTCATCTACAACCATTAAAAGCATATCCTTAGGAATCTCATCATAAAATACTTCTCCGACCTTAACTCCCTTTTGCTTACCACGTCCAAACACATCCATTTTTGTTACTGCAGGAAAGCCTGCTGATAATAATTCTGATAACACAATACCAACCTTTTCAGGACGAATAATTGATCTAACTAATACCATAATTTCACCTCCACTTTAATTTTAAATATCCAATATGCCATGTTCCATTAAAATTTCTTCCAGTCTTTCCTGCTTCATCGGCTTAGGAATTACAAACATATCGTTTCCATCTATTTTATTAGCCAACTGACGATATTCATCTGCCTGAGCTGCGGTCGGATCAAAATCGATTACTGTTTTCTTATTAATCTCTGCTCTCTGTACCATGTTATCTCTTGGTACAAAATGAATCATCTGTGATCCAAGCTCCTTTGCAAATGCTGCAACTAACTCTGCTTCTCCGTCAACTTTTCTGGAGTTACAGATAATACCTCCCAGTCTTACACCGCCAGTGGATGCATATTTTTGAATACCTTTTGAAATATTGTTTGCTGCATATAAAGCCATCATTTCACCGGAGGCTACGATATATATCTCCTGTGCCTTTCCCTCACGAATTGGCATTGCGAAACCGCCGCAAACAACATCACCAAGTACATCATAAAATACATAATCCAAATCATCCGTATATGCACCTAATTGTTCCAAAAGATTAATGGAAGTAATAATACCACGTCCTGCACAACCAACACCCGGTTCCGGACCGCCCGATTCTACACAGCGTATACCGGAGAAACCACGCTTCATAATAAATTCAAGATCAATATCCTCTCCTTCTTCACGAAGGGTATCAAGAACTGTTTTTTGAGCTAAACCCCCAAGAATTAATCTGGTTGAGTCTGCCTTTGGGTCACATCCAACAATCATGATATTTTTTCCCATTTCGCCTAAACCTGCTGTTAAGTTCTGTGTTGTTGTGGATTTACCAATACCACCTTTTCCATAAATTGCGACCTGCCTCATCATAATTACCTCCTAGTTTTCAAATTTTTTTTACACGTTGTTAGAGAGAACAAAGAATGTACTACAAACATTCTCCGCGCCTGAGCGGATTACGAAGCAACATACTTCCTGTCCGCGATGTACACATTTTGCACGAAGTACTTTTTATATCATAGGACGTAATTTTCTATGATATAACAAAGAATGTGCTGCGCACATTCTCCGCGCCCGAGTGGGTTACGTAGTAACATACTTCCTTACCGCGAGGTGCGCATCCTGCACGGAGTGCTTTTTATTTCATAGGACGCAATTTCCTATGAAATAAAAAAGCGTCACTACTTAAAGTAATGACGCCTCTGTCGAAAAGCCTCAGCTGTTAACGCTAGCTGTTACAGCCAAATTGATTTACCGGTATGAAATTGTCTATAACCTACAACAATTCTATGTTGCAATTTTATCATCAGAATTATTATGTTTCAATGCATCTAATTTACAAAAATTTCATGTATATCCATATTGTTTTTGCACAATTTATACTAGTAAACAATATCGTGTTATCAAATCATGTTCTAGACATGCACTTTCTGAACATTTATTGTCTAGTATTAATTGAACTAATTAAAATACCTCTATATTTATCACTCCAAAGTTTGCATAATTCCCCTTGCGATGGCATTCGCAATATCATAAAAATGTTCATCAAACATATGGTTATCAAATTCGGAATTGATAAAGCCTACATCTAATAGAAAAGCGGGGACATTAGAATATTTCAATATATATACTCTTTCTCGGATACCGACACCTAAATTTTTAAATCCCAACATTTCCAGATTATTTAAAACATTTTCTGCCGCAACTTTTTCAATACCATCCTCGTGGTCAATATAAGCGCTGACACCGGACAGTTTTTCTGGTATCGGGAATCCCCGGTGTATATCTACTAACAGATCTCCTCCAATACGATTAACTTCCTCCACCCTTTTTACCGGTGAGATGAAGGTGTCATTTAACCTAGTATAATAAACTTCAATGCCATTTCTTGATAAGATGTCTCCTACCGCAAAGGTCATCCTCAAATTATCATCCTTCTCCATCCTGCCCATATACGTTCCTCCGGAATCACTTCCCCCATGACCGGCATTTAATATGACTCGTGCCATAATACTGCAGCACCTCAATTCATCATTACTTATTCTAATATATGATTTCTACCGAAAATCAAATCAACAATTTTAATTAATCAATGATCAAAATAGAATCCTGCTAATTTTTTAATACTTCCAAATAATGTGTTATATTAAAACTAAGGAACATACATTATTTATCATATTTAATGAAGGTCACGGTTGATAAAGAATTTCATAAATGGTTTAATAACGAAGTATATTAACAATTATATGTTATAGAATAGTTGTGTAAACAGTAATCAAGTAAGGCCTGTCATACCTTTAAATTCATTAATAGTTCTAAATAAAATTGTAAGGAGTAAAAGTATATGGATTGCGAAAAATGCTTTATATGTAAAAAACATGAAGATAACAAAGACATAGTATTTCAAAATGATATTTTATATGTAAGTCACTATATACCCCATCCAGATAGTGATGATAATTACTTGGGATATTATTTTATTGAAACCAAACGACATTTCAAAGGAATGTATAATGCTACTGATGAAGAAATGTATGCAATTGGAATAATGCTTAAAAATATCAGTAAAGCATTAATGACATTACCTAATATGGAACATGTATATTCTTTTGTTATTGGTGAAGGTATTGAACATTTTCATATCCATATTGTAGGAAGATATAAAAATACACCAAAAGAGTATTTTGGCCCGCAAGTGGATGAGTGGCCAAATGCACCAAGAGGTAATACTTATGAAATCACTAAATTAAATGAGCATATTCAAAGTGACCTTATAAAAAATTATAAAAATTGATTAAAATTACCTTTCTTCTCTGGGCTGGTTTATATGACGATTGTTTTCCATAATATCTTCCACATTAATAAGAGGATGGTGATATCTTTTTCTCTTTTCTGTAATATTATCCTTATCTATCGCTCTTGTTGGGCACCATTGAATGCAAGCCATACATCGCTGACAGCTATCTCCAAATTGCACTCTGCTCCCATCCATGGTAATATTTCTCACTGGGCATACTTTCACACAGGTTCCACACTTCATACATTTTTCTGAAACTTTATACTGCTTTCCCAATTCTCCAAAGCTGGCTATGATATCCTTAACCTGGTCGTCGGTTTTCTTTGTAAAAAGTAAAGATTTACCCATATGTATTTCCGGTCCTTCAGCTTTTAAAACATCTGCAATCTTCCTTATTTTCTTTTTGTTATGACTTAGAATAGTTTTTTGAATAATCATTGGAAATGCACCGTAGGCTAATATGTGATTACCCGGAAGAGTTACGGCAAATTCATACTTTACAGTTTTGCCTGAAGCCTTTACAGTATCCCGGATATCCTCTATCGCGTGCCCGCGATTGCCTCCACAACCTATCACAGTAAATACAATTTGACTCTCTTTGAATTTAACTCCTTCTACGCATCTCATTACAAACGGTGGCACATGTGAATAATAAGAGGGTGCGCAGATTCCAATCATATCATACTCTTTGGGTATCTCCTTATTATCTAAAAGTACTGCTATCGGTAAAATCGTCGTGTTACCTAATTCTCTTTGTAAACCTCTGGCTACAGACAGATTATTTCCAGTACCGGTAAAATAGTAAATAATAGACTTCATAGTTTTGTAATCTCCTTTATAATATTTCAAAACTTATCGTAAATCTTTTCCCTCAATCTGTCAATAAGTTTTGTAATATTTCTATTGATATTTCAAAACTCAATTATTCTTTACTATTGATATTTTAAAACCCAATTATTATAATGAAGTATATTAACGATCGGAGGCTTAACCCAATGAATAAATATGAGATTCGTACCGCTAATAAAAAATCTGCCATTATGGAAGCGACCTTAGCTCTAATCAATGAAAATGGTTTATCCGCTGCTTCTATGAAACAGATTGCAAATCGGGCTAACGTCTCCCCTGTTTCAATATATAATTACTATGGAAGCAAAGAGAATCTGGTACTGGAATGTATTCAATATATTTTTACGGAAAATTTTAAAACTGCCAGAAATATTTTAGAATCCGACCTTCCTTTTGAAAAAAAGCTTACAAATGCGCTATCCTTATGTACCGATAATACAGCCGTTTCACTATCAGAATATTTTTCAACCATTTCTCTGGCTGAAAAAGATTTTATTAGAATCATAGATAAAGGGCAACGTGAAATTCAAAGAAACCTTTACCGTGATTTTATAGAAGAAGGGAAAAAAGAAGGAGCTATTGATACCTCGATACCCACCCAAACAATTTTGAAATTCTTCGATAGCATTAATAATATACCACTTGATCCAGATCATTTAAAAAGTGAAATTCATCATCTTCATAATTTGTTACTTCATGGAATATTAATACACTAATTTTTTGGACATATCATTTTAATCAATTGTTAATATATAACATATTGACAACGCTTCAAAATCCATGTTATATTTTTGATGTTATATGAGGGAGTAATTAGCGCAAATAACAAATGCGTGGTAAGTCAACATCTCTGGCTATGTTTTATTAGCCTGGCTTATCTTAAAATATGAGACTCATGTGCAGTTAAACTGTACTTGAGTTATTTTTGATAGATCAAGTACAGAAACTTGATCTTTTTTTATTAGGAGGATATTAATGAGAGAGTACTTGCAATCAACAAAAGAAGTTCTGCAGCAATTAACAACGAGTGCAGATGGACTAACCAATGTGGAAGTCAGTAAACGTTTGGAGCAATACGGTAAGAATAAGCTAAAGGAAGCAAAAAAAACTCCGCTTTTGTTACGTTTTCTTAATCAGCTAAAGGATCCGATGGTTCTTATCCTGATGGCTGCTGCATTGGTTTCCGGTATCACTGCAATTTATGCCAATGAATCCTTTGCTGATGTCATAATTATACTGGCAGTTGTCATCATTAATTCTATCTTGGGTGTTTATCAGGAAAGTAAGGCAGAAAAAGCAATTGAAGCATTACAGGCGATATCTGCAGCAACCTCCAAGGTTAAACGTGATGGAAAAATACAGTCAGTAAAAAGCGAAGATGTTGTGCCAGGTGATATTATTATTCTGGAAGCAGGCGATTCCATACCTGCTGATGCCAGAATATTGGACCAGGCCAGCATGAAGGTGGAGGAAGCCGCATTAACCGGTGAAAGTGTGCCAGTTGACAAACTAATCAATGCTTTAAGCTTGGGCGATCAAAAGGATATCTCACTTGGCGATCGCAGAAACATGGTATACATGGGAAGTACTGTTGTATATGGTCGCGGAACTGCAGTTATTACCGCTACTGGCATGAATACGGAGATGGGAAAGATTGCGGATGCCATCACTCAGGCTCAGGAAAATGCCACTCCCCTGCAGCTTAAATTAAATCAGCTTAGCAAAACTTTAAGTTGGCTAGTTCTTGGTATCTGTGCATTTATCTTTGCATTTAGTGTATTGCGCATCTATCCTGATATTACGGGAGAAAGCCTTCTTAGAACCTTCATGGTTGCCGTATCTCTTGCTGTTGCAGCGATTCCGGAAGGTCTTGCTGCTGTAGTTACTATTGTTTTATCAATTGGTGTTACCAATATGTCTAAAAGAAACGCTGTAATTCGTAAATTAACAGCCGTAGAAACTTTGGGTTGCACCAATGTTATATGCTCCGATAAGACAGGTACATTAACACAGAATAAAATGACTGTTGTGGATCGTTATTGTAAGGATGAACTTTTTCTAGGCCGTGCCATGGCACTTTGCTGCGATGCACATTTAAATGATGCCAATGAGGCGGAGGGAGAACCTACGGAAGCAGCTCTTATCAATTATGCTTATAAGCTAGGTGTACCTAAGAATACCGCCGAGGCAGCAACTCCTCGAGTAGGTGAAATTCCATTCGATTCACAGAGAAAACTGATGAGTACGATTCATAAACTGAAGGACGAAAGCTTTGAGCAGTATACCAAAGGTGCTCCAGATATTCTAATTGCCCGCTGCACCTCATACTGGGATGGCTCCGAGCAAAAACCGATGACAGATAAAATTAGGGAAGAGTTTCTGAAAGCTAATAAATCTTTGGCAGATCAGGCACTTCGTGTTCTGGCTGCAGGTTTTCGAAGCTGGAAACAGATGCCTGAGGAGCAGACTGCTGAGTATTTAGAAAAAGATCTTTGTCTGATTGGTTTAACCGGTATGATTGACCCTATACGCCCTGAAGTTAAGGACGCAATTGTAGAATGTAAAGCAGCTGGTGTCCGTACCATCATGATAACGGGAGATCACAAAGATACCGCCGTAGCAATAGCAAAACAATTAGGGATTATCAAGGATGCTTCAGAAGCATTAACCGGAGCTGAATTAAATGAATTAAGTGATGAGCAGTTAAATCAGGATATCGCAAAATATTGCGTTTATGCCCGTGTACAGCCGGAACATAAGGTTCGGATCGTAAAAGCTTGGCAGAATAAAGATATGATAGTAGCTATGACCGGTGATGGTGTAAACGATGCACCTTCCATAAAGACTTCTGATATTGGTATTGGTATGGGTATTACCGGAACGGATGTAACTAAGAATGTTGCAGACATGGTTCTTGCCGATGATAACTTTGCAACGATTGTACATGCCGTGGAAGAGGGTCGACGCATCTATGATAATATTAGAAAAGCAATCCAGTTTTTACTTTCATCCAATCTCTCCGAGGTACTGTCCATCTTTGTATCCACATTATTGGGCTTTACCATTTTAAAGCCGGTTCATCTATTATGGATTAACCTGATCACTGATGCTTTCCCAGCTGTTGCTCTCGGTATGGAAAAAGGAGAAGCCGATACTATGAAACGCCCCCCTCGTAATTCAAAGGAAGGAATTTTTGCACGAGGGCTAGGATTTGATGCAATCTGGCAGGGAATTATGATCACAGTTGTTACCGTAGCAGCTTATTTCATTGGACATTTTATGGAAACTGGTGTATTTGAAATTGCCGAAAGTCCTGCTGGAATCACTATGGCATTTTTAACATTGTCGATGGCAGAGATGTTCCATTCTATTAATATGAGAAGTAGAAGGCAATCCATTTTTCGAATAAAACATCAAAATAAATATTTATATGGAGCGATGGCTGCTTCCTTTCTATTAACAACAGCCGTAATCTTCATTCCTTTACTGGCAAATGCCTTCGATTTCGAAAGTATTTCCTTAATGGAATACATCATCGCTATGGGTCTTGGCGTTATCGTTATTCCTATTGTTGAAATTGTTAAGTTTTTTCAACGTAGGAAGGATAAAAAATATAATAATATAAAATAAATCAATAAACGGGTTATCGCAAAATGCTATTATAATGGCAAATTTGCGATAACCCACTTATGTTTCTAATCAATGCTTGGATAAATCTTTCATACTTGAATACTAATTAATGCTTAAACTTATTCAGATCCCCATTGCTTTGAATTAGTATTAATGACGCCAACTGCGTCCTGCTGCACATTGCGTTGGAGCTGTATATTATCTCTTTCAACTCCTCTAGGGTATAAAGCTTCGATTCGATTTCCTCATTCACATTATCCGATCCAAGAATTTCGCCTTCTGCTTTTGCAAATACTACTGCAACTCTTTCATCCGTTAATCCTGCAGATGAAAATGCCGGTGGTAATGCATAAATAATCTCACTTACTATTAATCCGGTTTCCTCGCGTAATTCCCGAATTGCTGCTTCTTCAATTGTTTCTCCCGGATCGATTATGCCTGCCGGATAATTATATACCCATCTGTTTAATGGTAATCGGAACTCTTTGCTTAATAGAACTTTATCACCTACCACAGGAACAATCATAACTGCATTTACTTTCTCTCCCATGGTCTGTAGTGTTAAATTCCCCGTTCTACTGGCCATTTCATACTTTTTCATTTCTCCATCAGAATTTTCATAGATTATTTCATACATTTTTAAATAGCTGTTAAAAATGTTTTTTAAATTGATAAGTTTCAAGATAAGTACCTCCTTTGTAATATTCTCTTTTCAATATTCCTCGGATTATTATATCACAATCTGGCGCTTACTCAGCTAACTTTTGATGAAGTATTTACACTAATTTCAAAATTTGAACATTGCAATACTCTTTTGCATTTCTTCCGCTAATCTTGACAGACTTTCACAGGAATTCGCAATCTCATTGATGGAAGCAGTTTGTTCTTCAATTGAAGCAGCTGCTTCCTGTGTTCCTGCAGCATTTTCTTCGGAAATTGCAGAGAGCTTTTTCATGATCTCTATAATATCATCCTTCTTTACTCCCATTTCATCACTTGACTGATTCAAAGTAATGATTGATTCTTTTACATTTCCAATTGCACTGGCTATTCCGTCAAATGTCTCATTGGTACGATTGACACGATCTGTCTGTTCCTTCAGATCATCACTAACTACTGACATAATCGTAACTGCCTGCTCACTTTTTTGTATCAGTTGCTCGATATCATCAATAATAACAGAACTGAATTCATTCGATTGCTCAGCCAGTTTTCTGATTTCATCAGCTACTACCGAGAAACCTTTTCCTGCTTCGCCGGCTCTTGCAGCTTCAATTGCCGCATTGAGAGCTAACAGGTTTGTCTGACTTGCAATCATTTGAATCATCTGACTTGCTGTGCTTATTTTATTAACTCTTTCATTCGTCTCTTTTATGATATTTTGGACATTCATTGAATTACGATTTGTATTGTCGGTTTTTATTATTAAATCGTTTACAATTTCAGAGCCTTCATCTTTTAATGTTTCCACCAGGTCTGCTGTACGATTCAATTTTGTTATCAGATCAAGTTCGTTCTCGATAATACCGCCCAGAAGGCCTATCTGTGCCTGTCCCTGTTCCGTATCATTCGATTGATCACTTGCACTGCCTGCTATATCCTGAACAGCACCCGCTACTTCATTAGCCGATAAAATAGCCTGCTGACTGGTAGCTGATAATTCTTCGGAGGAAGCAGCCACCTGTTCCGCCGACAATGCAATTTTCTCAACAAGATGTCTTAGATTTTCCTGTAATGTTATAACAGCTTCAGACATGATACCGATTTCATCAGACCTCTTTTTATACTTCGTAACCTTTTTATTATCAGCGGTCATATCGTATTGCGCTATACGGTTCAATATTGATACATTATCGATAATAGGTTTCGAAATGGATTTTCCAAGTATTACTGAGGTGAGAATCCCTGCCACAATAAATATAACTGAAAAAACAATCATTAAGGTCATCAGTTTATTTACATTTCCCGCGATCTGGCTTGCCGGTGCACCTAATACAAGTATCCAGTCGGTATTCGGTATCGGTTCTATTGCAACTACATTTTTTACTCCATTCAGCTTATAGCTTATTATACCGGATTTGCTCATACCAAGCTTTTGCATATTCAAGCCGAAATCTTTAAAAATACCGTTATTTTTGATATCCTTAATTACATTTGTCTGCCTCAGGACATAACGCTGATTCGAATAGGTATATAAGGTTCCGTCCTTCCCGAGAATAAAAGCAAAGCCTTTTTTCCCATAAGCCATTTGCTTCGTAATTTTATCAAATTCTGTTCCATTCGCTTGTCCTAATAAGACCCCAACAACTGTGCCATTCATTGTTAAGGGAACAGCACACATGATTATTGTATTATTAGTCTCTGCGCTTAACATGATATCTGAAAAGCACACCCTACCCTTCAAAGCCTCCTGTATATACTCCTGTTTACTTAAGTCCGCGAAGCCCCCATGAACTGCAAATTGGGCTATTCCATCCTTACTGACAATTGCCATTTCCAGATATTCCAGATCCTCTGCTTCATTTTTCAAAATTGCGATTTGTTCTTCCACTGTTTTTCCATCAATTCTTTTTGCTACCTGCTCCAATACATTAGTGCGTATTTGTAGCTGCGAATCAATATAATTCGCTCCCTGCTTAGATGCTTCCATCAGACCGTTTTCAGCCTCCTTATCCACTGTATTATAGCTTAATACAATTGAGGAAACACCCAATCCTCCTACAACGATCAGCACTAGAATTCCTACGAAGAGTGCTATTCTTCCTGACAATTTCATTTTCATAACTGATCACCCTTTTCCGTTTTATTTTATGTATTACTGTAAAAATACCATATTACTTAACATAGTCTTATCAGCTATGAAAAAAAAATAGCGGATTATATAATAAGATACATACCTGATTGCCATTAACACTAGCAAGACGAATTATCTGCTGATTCGTTTGTTATATAGAACAAAGAATGTGCGCGCACATTCTCCGCGCCCGAGCGGGTTACGTAGTAACATACTTCCTTACCGCGAGGTGCGCATCCTGCACGGAGTGCTTTTTATTTCATAGGACGCAATTTCCTATGAAAT
>JAEWMT010000078.1 GCA_023393095.1 Bacillota bacterium | reverse complement strand
GGACAGCGATGATTACTTAGATGATGACACCCTTGTATTAATGGCGGCTTCCGTGGCTTCAGAACCTTGTGACATCATCTATGGTAAGATTATCAATACCTGGTTTAAGCGTAGTACTTTTCTGGCTAATCTGGAGTGCAGAAAAAAAGCCGAAGAGGAACCAGATGAAGATGATGACGGGGAGAATAATTTGTCTCAATCTGAATTGGATAACGAGCGCGAGGCGGATACCGCCGAGTCCTTCCAGAATCAGCGTACAAAGACCTATCATCGATTACTATCCAGTAAAAAAGGCGTGAGAAATATATCTATATTGAATATTTTAATAAAACGCTCTCTTATTATAAGAAATCAAATTAAATTTAATGAAGATATCCTGTTTTTATCAGATTATCCGTTCTTATTCCAGGTACTTCATTATGCAGACACCTTACAAAATGTTCCGGAAGCGATCTATATCAAGAGAAAGCATAATGATTCCATTAATTATCCATCGCTCAATCAGATGAGCGAAAGTAGAAGCTTTGATGAGTATATTCGTGCATATCAGTATACCGTCAGTCTGCCTGAAATAGAATTTGAATTAAGAAATATATTGGATAAGAAGTTACTTCGCTATTATGTGTCCTTCTTTTCTCCGAAATTAATGCGAAGTGCTAATAAGCAGGAGGTTTATCAACAGTTTCAGGTAATGCAGTCCATTGTGCAAAAAATGGATCAGGAAACCCTTAAGAAGTATCGTGGTTACAAGCGAAAACTGTTTAAAGCATTGAAGGCCGGAAACTTTAATAAATCTGTCACTACCGTACAGATACACCTAGGTTGGAAAAAGCTAAAAAAGATTTCCAGAAGTAGAAGAGCTTTGTATATGTTTCTTTATAATCACTTTTTCGTTGAAAAAAGTGTGAAAGACAATTGGGTTTTTTGTGAGAGCTTTTTCGGAAAGAGCTATTCAGACAGCCCAAAATACATCTATGAATATCTCGCCGGCAGTTACCCTGGACAATATAAATTTATCTGGGTTATTAATAAGAAAAACACGGATATTCCCTATAGACACAGTAAGGTTAAGCGTTTTAGCCTTAGGTATTATTACTATCTGGCACGCAGTAAATATTATATCTTCAATGGAAGACAACCAGAGTGGGTTAGAAAGCGTGAGGGTAATATATTTTTGCAGACCTGGCATGGAACGCCTCTGAAGCGATTAGTATTTGATCTGGAGGATATCAGCTCCGCAACTACCAGATATAAAAAACAAGTTTATAACCAGTCCAGATCCTGGGATTATCTGATCGCTCCAAATCAGTATTCTAGCGATATTTTCCGAAGATGCTTCCTGTATGATAAGGAAATGCTTGAAACTGGCTACCCAAGAAATGATATCCTCCATAGCAAAAACAAGAAGCAAACAGCGGATAGAATTAAAGAAAAGCTTGGAATTCCTAAGGATAAGAAAACCATACTGTACGCTCCTACCTGGAGAGATGATGAGTATTATACTAAGGGCAGATATAAATTTACACTTCAATTGGATCTTACACTGCTTAAGGAAAAGCTCGGTAAAGAATATGTTATCTTACTTCGTACCCATTACTTTATTGCGGATAGTCTTGATGTAACCGGCGTCGAGGATTTTGCATTTAACTTAAGTAAGTATGATGACATTGCTGAATTATACCTAATTTCCGACATCCTGATTACCGATTACTCCTCCGTATTTTTTGATTATGCGAACCTCAGAAGACCAATGCTTTTCTTTATGTATGACCTGGAAAAGTATCGTGATATTCTAAGGGGCTTTTATATTGATACCGAGAAAGAGCTGCCAGGACCGATTCTGTCGACTTCTGAGGAGGTATTAAATGCACTTCAGAACATCAATCAAATCGAGAAAAAATATAAAGATAAATATGTTAATTTTTATGATAAATTCTGTTCCTGGGAGGATGGAAGTGCATCCAAAAATGTTGCTGATAGGGTTTTTGGGCTAACTGACAGAAATTAACATAACCCGAACTCCGGCCGTGAAAGGAGGTTTTGCATGAATAAAAAGAATAAAGTCAGTATTATCCTGCCGGTCTATAACGTTGAGCGATATCTGGTACAGTGTATGGAATCATTATTTGCACAAACATTATCCGAAATAGAAATTATTGCTGTAAATGACGGCAGTACCGATCATAGTTTGGATATCCTGAAACAATATCAAAAGCAGCATCCATATCAGCTTCGAATCTTTAGTATTAAAAATCAGGGCGTCAGTCATGCAAGAAATTATGGCTTAAAAAAGGCCATCGGTGAATATATTCAGTTTGTTGACAGTGATGATTTTATTGAACCCGATATGTGCGAAAAATTATATAATAAGGCGAAGCTAGATGGCAATGATATAGTTATCTGCGGAAGATATAATATATTTGAAAATAAAGATAGCGGTGAATTAATACAGGAAGTTGTTGAAACCCAGCTTATTAATCGTAATTTTTCTTTATCCGAGCATAAATATGAACTTGCTCATATTTCCCCGTTTCCCTGGGACAAATTATTCAAGAGGAGTCTGCTAGAGGGAATTTTCTTTCCACTAGGAATTCGATTTGAAGATTTGGTGTTTGTCTATGAGACCGTATGCAAGTCAGAAAGCATCGGTGTAGTTGAAGAGCCTCTATATAATTACCGCAGAACGACTGAAGGTGGATTTTTAAACAGCTTCTCGGAACAGACACTGGATATTATAACTGCATTTCAGTATCTGTTTGATTATATGAAGAAAAATGGATTCTGGGATTTTTATTATGAAGAATTAGAATTTATCTGCTCCAGGCATTTTTTGAATCGGTACGGATCATTTTTTAAACCAGAGAATAAAGGAAAGCTTACCGTCAAGAAAAAGATATTAAACGAAACTCATAACTTTCTTAATAACAACTTAGATCAATGGAATAAAAATCGCTATTTAAGATATTCCACTACACCGGAAATGAGAAAAAAGTTAAAGCTATATACCCATAAGAAAAGAATGCTCCAAATTACAGTCCTTCGTGAATTTATACCGGAAGCTGTGATCCAGCTTATGAAGAAATGCCGCGATCTTGTCAGAGTATGGAAAAGTAGGATCTATACTTTAAGGCAGGCTACCAATCGAAAGGAGCTATTAAAAAAAACGCTGCCCTTTGTTTCCTTAATTCTTAAAGACAATGCCACATACTATACAAAGCTTTATGATACTCTACCGGTCATTTCGGAAAACATATTGTTGGAGTCAAAGCATGGAGAGGATCTAGGTAGTAATATATTCGCTCTGCTTCAAGAGCTATCAAAGAGGGAGTATCAAAACCATCATATTCTTCTTAGTATGGACGCAAAGCTTATTCCAAGATACCGGAAATTATTGAGAAGGTATCGCATTGTAAATGTTAATTTTATTGAATTTAATACGAATGCATATTTGAAAGCGCTTGCAACCTCAAAATATCTGATTACGGATACCAGCTTTCCTACCTATTTTATCAAACGGAGGAACCAAGTTCTCCTTAATACCTGGCATGGTACCCCTCTAAAAGCTATGGGTAGAATCGTACCCTCCAGAGAATATGCACTTGGTAATATACAGCGTAATTTTTTAATTTCTGATTATCTAATCTATCAGAATGATTTCTCAAGGGATATCTTTCTTCGTGATTATATGATTCGAGATATCTATAAGGGAAAGGCCTTATCGACAGGCTATCCGAGAAATTCTACAATGCTTCGCCCCGAACGATATGAAGAGATTAGAAAAGACATGGGAATTCAAGACAAACAAGTAATTGCTTATCTGCCTACCTGGAGGGGTCTTCTAACGAAAAAAGAAAACGGAAAGCAGATCCATACCTTAATGCGGTATTTTGGCGAACTTGATAAGAAATTGTCAGATCATCAGATTTTCTATATAAAGCTTCATACTTATGTAACTAATGAGATCTCCTATGAGGGCTTTCGCCACATTAAGGCCTTTCCAACAGATTATGATACTTATGATTTCTTGTCCGCTTGTGATATGCTTGTTACCGATTATTCCAGTGTAATGTTCGATTTCGCTGTTACCAAAAGGAAATTGATCCTTTTTGCATATGATAAAGAAGAATATCTGGACCAAAGGGGTCTATACCTAGATCTTAATACGATGGAGCTTCCTGTTGTGAGTACGATATCTGAATTAATAAGAGAAATAAATAGTAATCAAAAATCATATTCAGATTTTTATGAACGCTTCTGTTCCAAGGATTCTATCTACACCTCAAAACAGGTATGTCATATGTTATTGAAGGACAAATCCAAGAAATATAGCAAATTACGGGATGGAAGAAAGAAAGTATTAATTTTTATTCCAGGTTTGGATTATAGCAGTTCCTGCTGTAGTTTTATTGATGATATAAACTTAATTAATACAGATAAATATAATGTCTTTCTCTGCATGAGGGCGGATCGGGCTAAGGATGCCACTGAGGTATTGTCCCGTCTTAATCCAAAGATAGGATATATTCCATTATCCTCAGATTTAAACTTTACGAAATCCGATTATATTTATTTACGATTGCTGCGTTATTTTGCATTAGAAAATTCATATAAACAAAAAAGACTAAATAAAATTGTTAACCGTGAAATACGTAAATTTTTTGGAGAGGTACGTTTTGATTTAGTAATAAATCGTTCCTGCCAAGACCATATCATTCGTCTTATGTGCCGAAGGCTTGGCAGAAAAGCACTGGAATCAAATTATCCTGTCAGAAAAATATTAGAGGAGGCGGATATTCTTGAAAGCAGGAGTTATCACCTTTCACAGGGCAAATAACTATGGCGCGATACTACAGACCTGGGCTTTACAGAAGGTTATAAAAGATTTTGGCATAGATGCTTGTGTCATAAATTATCATCCTGAAATTATAGATAAGCTTTATGACCCTTTAAATTGTAAAACAGGATTATTAAGAAAAATCGGGAGAGTTCGCCAATACCTTAGAAATAAAGACAGCCTGATACGATATGATAAGTTTATCAGCTTTAACAATCATAATCTGAACTTACTAGGTAACTTTACCAACTATGAGGAGTTAAGGAACGCCAAGCTTAATCTAGACGCCTATATTGTAGGAAGTGATCAGGTATGGAATGAAATTCATACCGGCGGATTCGATCCAGCTTACTTTCTGCAGTTTACGGAAAAAGACAGGAAGAGAATCGCATATGCGGCAAGTGTGGGCAGGGATTATTTCAATCAGAAGTATATTGATCAATATAAGCAATGCCTTCAAACCTTTCATGCTGTTTCTGTCCGGGAACGAAGTTTAGCTAATGCCGTAAGTGAACTTGTTCCACTGACACCTGAAGTCGTTCTTGATCCAACTATGCTTCTAAGTAAAGAAGATTATGATGATATAAAGAAACCGGCTTCTATCAGAGAAAAATATATCCTAGTATATATGATTGAAAAAAATGAGCAGCTGATCGAATTTGCCAACAAGGTCTCCGTATCCCTTGGAATGCCCATTATTCAACGTAAGCCCGGTTCTAAATTCTTAAATGAATTACCCCCATTTTATACTGCGGACGCGGGGGAATTCTTAGGTTTGATCGAATCTGCAAGCTATGTAATCACCAATTCGTTTCATGGTACGGTTTTCTCGATCCTATATGGCAAACCATTTATCTCCATGCTCCACTCGGATACCGGTAGCCGCACAGAGGAACTACTACAGGCTTTGGGCTTACAGAACCATATTTTAAATGAGCTAAAAGACTTTTCGGATCTTAACATGTTTCAAATTGATAAACCGGAGGAGATTCAACAGAAAATTGACCGATTAAGGGATACATCTTTGAATTTTCTCGAAGAAGCACTAGGTATATAATTGGTTAAGATTGAATGATTAGCCCGACAAATGAGGCATCTATTTCCCCATTTGTCGGGCTAATTATAGGATTTTATAACGTGTAAACTGTTTTCAATCAGATACATACGGAATAAAACACTGTGTTTCTCTGATATAGTTTAGTTTAATTTTAATTCAAGTGTATGATACATTTTGCATTTGAGGTTCTTTTATTATAATTTTTTACACTATTGGAGATATATAATCTGACCCCCAAAATTGAAATACAATTAACTAAGATACTTATAATTTTTTATAAATATTTTTTAATAATAATGCATCCTTCTCGATCAGCGGTCCTTCTGAAATCACACATCCTTTTACGTCAAATTCCTTTAAGGCTTTTAAGCATTCCACATAATTAAAATCACTTTCTGATAAGGGCAGGTGATTTCTTTCGCCCTTTTCATTATAATTAATTCCCGCAATATGAATGTGTAAATCGTCTAACGCTGATCTCCCGAGTTCATCAAGCACATACTGTAGTATATTCGCAAAATCATCAAAGCCTTTTAGACTACCATTCTCTCTTGCATGTATATGAGCAAAATCGATACATAATTTACATGATTTCACTTCCTTACAAAGAGAAACTAATTCTTCCAGTGTACCAAATTGTGTTCCTTTACCGGTGGTCTCAAGTCGATAATCAATCTCTTTCTGAGGAAGCTTTTGCAGGTTTTCTTTAATCGTATTGTAGGTTTCCTCTTTTGAGTCGCTTAAATAAAATCCTGGGTGAAATATCAAACTTCTTCCCTTCACTTTAGCTAAGCCTTCCGCTGCTTTCGTTATTCTTTCCAATGATTGTTCTTGTTTATCTAAGTCCTCAGCATTTAGGTTTATATAATACGATCCATGAGCAGACAGATAAAAATCGTTTTCTAACTTAGTCTCTAAAATTATATCCTTATTTTTATCTGTAACATTGACATTCCTCACAAACAAAAGTTCCATTGCATCTAGTCCTATGGATTTCAAATATTCAATTCCTATCGCATAGTTAATCTTTTTGATACCACTGCCGATCGGCAGACCGGATACTCCAAATAATAATTTATCCATTTTTTATATCTCCACTGTACAATTCCATATCTGACTCTTTTCATTATTAACTCAGCCATCAAATTGGAATAAGTACTATTGTAAATAATATACCATAATGTATTCTTCCTCATTCTCACTCACAATTTGAAAGCCCACATTTAAATACATTCTTACAGCATAATTATCTTTCTGCACTGCTAATGATGTCTTTGAATAGCCAGAATGTTTAAGATAATCTAACATCTTCTGCATCATTTCGGTGCCAATCCCATGTCCCCTGTATTTTTTATAAAGAGAAATTGCAAACTCTGGTGTAACACTATCAATATTTCCATATCCTTGTATATTTCTAACCCATACCGCACCGATCATCTTATCTTCCACTTCTGCACATAAACAATAATCATCTTTTTTATCACCAAAGTTTTGAATATATACTTGAAGTTCTGGTCTTTCTATTATTGATTTTGGTACTAAGTTTGTTTCATCTCTTTGGAAAATAGCTTCATATAAGAAGTCAACAAGAAGCGCATATTCCGTAATTCTCATTTCTCTAATATTATAATCCATTGTTACCTCCGATTTTTATTATTTAAAATCGGTTGTCATTCCACACATATTAAAACCCCCTACAAATTTCTGTCTATAAAATTCAAAACTATCCTTATTTTTATCGATTTCTTCTTTTGCTCAACTATTCTATTGACATCTATTATACTAATAATATAATAAAAAACAATTATTTTTGATTGCAATTTGATTGCGCTGAAAGTAAAACTAAATTCAAATGCTCTTCTTCAAAGGTAGATTCGAGACTTTCACTCTTAGGAATTCTCCCATGGCGGGCAAAAAAAGAGATTGCTTTCATTTAAAAGCAATCTCAAATCTACCATATTAAAGCCTTTTACCTACCTCGCGTAAGATATCAACTGCAGGTGCCGGGAAGCGTCCCAAATAATCGGGGCCTACATTGAGCAAATAATTAATTCCCTTTGCATTAAGGCTATTTTTAAGTCTGAGCACCTCCTCTGGGGATTTCCAATTGTTGTCAAAGCTTTTATATCCCCAGGTATCATTAAGAGTTGCAGGGCATTCGTAAAGGCCGGTTTTTACTTTTGTGTTGCCGTTTGAGTCAAACTCCACGTCATTATCATCGGTTGAGTGATAGTCGCCGTAACCGTTACCGATTCTTGAATTAATAAGGCAATCGGGCTGATAAGTTTTCACTAAATTATATAACTCATCGGTTTGTTCCTTTGAAATTGTGCAAGGGGTATCAAACCAAATAAGGCACACATCGCCGTATTTTGTAAGAATCTCTTTAACCTGAGGCTTTATTTTTTCCTCAAAGCAAACAGAATAATCCTTTTTATCGTCCTCGGGGAAATCCCAATTGTTAACAAAATAAGCTCTGTCGTCGTACCAGGTTTTGCCGGCAGGCCAGCCGCCACCATTAGGGTGAGACCAGTCCAAATCCTGGGAATAATAAAGTCCAAGTTTAAAATTATGCTTATAACAAGCCTCGGCAAGTTCACCGACAACATCCCTGCCAAAAGGAGTAGCGTCAACTACATTAAACTTTGAAACATCTGATTTATACATTGCAAAGCCTTCGTGATGCTTGGCAGTGAAAACCATATAGTTCATGCCTGCATCTTTTGCAAGCTTAACCCAATCCTCGGCGTTAAAACAAATAGGGTTAAAAATTGAAGCAAGCTTATGATATTCGGCATTTGGAATACGATACTTTTGCTGAATCCATTCACCTATTTCTTCTATTCGTTGCCCCTTCCACTCGCCTGCTGGTAAGCAGTATAAACCCCAGTGAATCATAAGGCCATATTGTGCCTGTTTAAACCACTCTTTGTTTGTCATTTATATTCCCCCTTTTCATAACTTATTTTATGTCCCTTCAAACTGAGTTATCGAAAATTTCATATAACTCCTTAATCAGCTAGGCCCATAAGGTTAGGTAATGTTATATCACTCGTAAAGCATCTTTTCTAAGAGTCTAATACTAAACAGCCAATTCATCTGCCGTGTTGGATGATTGATATAATTGGAAAGATGATTTGTAATATCTATACCCATCTCATCCATTTTAATCCAATCCAGATAGCAATCGCATATCGGAATCTGATATTGACTGCATACCTTTCGAGCCTGATCCAGATAGTGCTCAAGGACTCCATGTTTCTGGAGCTCCATTGTAGTTTTTGCTACTTCTCTAAGTCCCGCTTCTTTCAAATGGCAACTAATTTTAGTATTCATCATATTCGGGGTCATAAATACGGTCTCAATCTCAGCCTTCTTTAATTCGCTGAAAATTCCTGACAGAGCATCCGTATATTCTTTCATATTCCCGACACCTTTTCCGCAATCATTTAGCCCAAAACAGACAACTGTAAAATCTGGATGATATTTTAGCACATCTCTCTCAAGTCGTTTCAGTCCTCCCGGTGCCCCATCCCCTGAGATCCCAGCATTAATGATATTTATCGGAACACTTGGATAGAGCATTGTCAAGAGCTGTTTTAAATATGAATGATATGCACTTGCAACATCAAAAATGGGTTCCAAATTTCCACTGTCATTTTCATATACTTCAAAGCATCCTTGTGTAACGCTGTCCCCCAAAAAGGCCAGCGTTACCGGCTGCGCCCCTTGGAGATCCTGCGATTTCTTCTGGAAAAGCTCCATGATTTTCATGTTTTATCCATCCCGCTCCCTTTAAATATTATCAGGCTTTGTCATCAATTCCAATGGATAATCTCCAAGACGTTTTACTTCAAAATTATTCTTTTTGAATTCCTCATAGTCAAATTGATCCAACTCATCACAAGCTAGTTTATGAAATTCATAAAAATTAGGCCACCACTCGTATCCGTCTCCCAGATAATGGCTCAAATACGCATCTGCAATATCAATTCCCATCTGAGGTGCTACATAGAAAGCACCCATTGCCAATACATTGACATTATTTCCTGTAATTGCACGTAGTGCAGCTGGTACACTTTCCACTACACCTGCAGATACTCCGGGACATTTACTTGCAGCAACGTGGATGCCCATTCCAGTTCCACAGAAAAGCAATGCCCTTTCAAATTCCTTTTCTGTAATTTTCGCGCCTACTTTCAAACCAATTCGATGAAACATTTCCGGATCTTCTTCGTCTGCACTCTTAACACCGATATCCGTTATTTTCCATCCCTTCTCTTTTAAATGTGCCACAACTGCCTCTTTTAACGGAAATCCTGCAAAATCAGCTCCTACTAATAGTTCCTTGTCCTTAATCATTTTCATAATATATTTCTCCTTTCATATTTAATTCATATATAGGTAATTGCGAAACTATATAGTCATTGTAATTGTATACACAGCAAATACATATTTCTCCGCTCCAACGCTTCCTTCGGGCTTAACTTCCGCTCCGAAATAGTATTTGCTGTGTATACAATATCTAAAATTTACGAGTTTCACAATTACCTATTAATTCATATCAACTTTTATTGCTTCCACGATTGGGGCGTTCATAATTCCTTGCGGTTGAAGCACATAGGATTCCGACCAATATTCTCCCGTTGTCAGGAAACTGTTTGGTTCACACAAGGCTGGATCAGGATTGGTCTCATGTAACGGGCCAAATGTATTTTTTCTTGTCAAAAACAAACGGATTTCTTTTAATCCATCACAACAAAGTGTATAGGGTGCAAAACCGATAAAATGCTCTTTTCCTTGGATGTCTACAACTGTCATCGTCCATCCTTTCCAATCCTTTGCTGTAATCTTAAGCCTTCCTTGATATTCTTTCATCTCCGGCAGACAGTAAGTGATTTCACCGGAATAAAACGGTAAACCCTGTTGTGTGACATCCCCAAGCTTCAGCTGTCTAGGGAGTTCCCCTAGTACTGGAATCCTTCCATCTTTTAAATATACAGAAAAATCTCCTTGCAGATAAACAGCCTCAAAACCATCCTGTCCAATAAATTCTTGTTCAACCTCGATTTCATTATGGCCATTCTTTAACAAATCAACGGGAAGTTCTAACTGTCCATAGCATTGGTCAATCCACTGTTTTTTGTAAGAAAGTAATACGCTCATACCATTCAACCTAATCTGGCGAATATGATCTGTATTTTCCAATACCAATTCCAACATTTCGATATTTTTATCTAATATAAAAGAATAACACAGTGTAACGCTCTGCGGACATTCCTTACCCTGCTCGTGTTTTATCCTATACCAAGGTTGAAGCATTTCGCCACCGCGCATTGGTTTGCCAAGCACTTTTCTGAATTCACGATCTGCACGAAGCACCTCCATTGGATCCAAACGGTGTTCGACCCCATCCGAAGATGCAAAATATGCAGAAACCTTATCAAGTACACAGATATTCTTCTCCGAAAGCCGATAGGAATACGTTTCTGGAAGTGTTACTATTTCTTCACCTACTAACTGGCTTTCATAACCTTTTGAAGTCTCAGATAGCAAAATACGAAATAGCTTTTCTTCTCCCGGAGCGAAGTCAACGGTTATATAACTATGCCCATCTTTTGATCTTTCACAGGCTAATACCGTTACCTCCCCCGTCCGCGCATTCCATTCCTCTATCCCTTGGATCGCTCTAAATCGAACTTGGATTTTCTTGTGCTCTTCTATTCGATTTTGATTCAATAACATATAGCGGGATCCACCGGAATCTTTCCTTTGACATACCAGAATATCCTCGCTCCCTTCTCCGAAGACAGATAGTATCTTTTCTTCCTCGCAGGATTTTATAATATGTTCTTTATCAAATGCAATCTGTATGGCATCTTTTGCCAAATTTACAACCTCACTTGAAGGCTCTACATCGACATAATTCGGCACTGTTCCGATAAAAACAACCGTTCCGCCAGTAGTCTGAAATTCCTGCAGAAGCTTCAATGTGCTGCCACGCATAGTATACATTCCGCAGACAATTACCTTATGGTAATTGCATGCACCTATCTTCAAAAGGCCATTTTCAGCAAATGCATGCTGCTCCATCAACCCTTCATCACCATAATCAAATCCTATTTGATGACGAGTCAGGATGTTAAATAAAGTCTCATATTCTTTCTCAATCTGGTTTATGACGTGATCCCGGCTATTAAGTCCATCATATGCTCCGCTGTATGACCTTGCCCATACGCTCTCAATTGGACTAATAACAAGCAGACCTTCGTTTTCTTCTCCTTGCTCCAGGAACACATGAATTCTAGAAAAATAGTCCTCCAGATATCGATACTCTTTCCAACCGGCAACATGATATGAGATGCTTGCCGGATAATCTCTTTTTGCCTCTCCTTGCATCGTGTACCATGCCAAATGTGGACAACGCAGATTAATGCCAAACAACGCTTGCCAGTCTCCAATCTGCTTATACTCCTCCAGAGTAGCCTTCCACCCCGTCGCTCCATATAGCTCCGATAAAATCTGCGTTTTACCAAGCTGTTTTGCAACCGATACCACCTGTTTCACAATCCAAAAACAGCAATTATCACGAAGCAGATGATCGATGCCCGGTATATCCATGTATTCATAGAAACGCATTAAAGATCCCTGCATCAGCGTCTGCGCAATCAAAGAATCCTCGTGGAGGACATGGCCTGTCAGCTTCATCTTATTTTTATGACACCAGTCCTGCATCGGCTTTGCGAAATTCTCCAAAAACAGTTCCTGACACAGTTCAATATATTGATAAGTTGTCTTTGACAACAGATCTCCCTTGTTACAAAAAAACAATTCCGGAAGATACTCTCTCAAATCATATCCATATTTTTTTGAAAATGACTCAAATAGCTTTGGCGTATACGGTACCCATTGCTCATTACCTCCGTTAAAGGTTGTAAACATTGGTCCTCTGTGCGGCTCGTCCGTAAAAATTCCGCAAACGGACTCCAGATTTTCCTGCGTGAGCTTATCGCGATATTTTTCATGTGTTAGCTCAATAAAATGCTCACTTGCTTCCAAATTCATCGTATCAAGATAAGTGTTTCCGTTATAAACCTCCTTGCAGGGTGCCTCAACTATGGAAAAGATAAGTGCTGTTTCTCCATTACGAAGAGAGCTGCCTTCCTTTAAAAGTCTCTTTTCTGAAAATGAACTTTTATTCATCTGGCAAGCAAAAATCCCAACTATATGTTCATCTTTCGAATTAATTTCTTCCCAGTCCAATGCATCCCACTGTTCTACCTGCAAAAAAGATGCCCGATACCGATGATTTTCCGTAGCCAATCCACCAGCACTTCCGGACGGCCAGCGATCTTCATCATATAACCATGGCTCCATACCGGATTCTTCAGCATATTCAATACAATTAGCAGTTTCCTGAAACCAAGTATCTCCGAGGTATTCCGTCTCAAGTCCGGTTCTAGAATGCATGAAAAAGCCACCAAACCCCATTCTGTGAAAAACATCAATCTGCCGCAACAGCTCTGTTTTCTCCAGCCGACCATTCCAAGCCCAAAACGGCTTTGCGCGATACTTGGCAGGTGGATTTTGAAATTCTTTTTGATTTATATCATCGTTCATGGATTTTCCTCCACTGGCTTCTCTTTGCTCGCCATAATCTGATAGGTACCACTTGTTAATCGTATGATTTCTCCATCCGTTTGAATTAAGCCTTCGCCGGATTCAACCTTTATCAACTGCTGCCCTTTCGGAATAGTAAATGTAGCCTGTGCATTGAATGGAACTGTAATACGATACTGAATCGTACGTGCTTTGTTTTTCCAACTGATACGATAAAGGCCTACAGCAGACTGATAACTCATTTTTACCCATTCAATTGAATCGTCCGGCATGGGGCGTATGTCTGCATGCATAAATCCAGGTACATTCTCATCTGGATTAAGGCCACACATCACACGGTACATCCATTCTGCAATTGAGCCATACGCATAATGATTCAGGCTATTCATCTCCGTCTTTGAAATTGAACCATCGGGCAACACAGAATTCCATCGCTCCCAAACAGTCGTTGCTCCAAGATTGACTTCATACAGCCAGCCCGGATAATCTTCATTGAGTAATAGCTGATATGCTTTATGATTCATTCCATTTTCAGATAAAGCTAAGCACAGATACGGAGTGCCTGTAAATCCGGTATCTAGATGTCCTCCATTTTCCTCCAGCTTCTTTCCAAGTCGCTGCGCCAGGCGTCTGCGACAATTTGACGGCACAATATCCATATGCAGAGCTAAAACATATGCAGTCTGTGTATCCAAAGTCAAATCACCCTCTGGTGTAAAATAAGTCTGCCTGATTGCCTGCTTAATTTTATCAGAACGGCTACACAATAATTCAAAATCCTCTTCATAACCTAGCACTTTGGCCGCTTTTGCCGTCAGCATTGTCGAGTAACAGTAAAATACAGATGCTATATAATAAGGGTCTGTTGCACCAATAAGCTGATTCGGATCAGGCTGATCAAGCGACAGCCAATCTCCAAAATGAAACCCTGTTTGCCACAGATATTTTCCACCATTCTTTTGGTCGCATTCATGAATATAATCAACCCATAATTTCATCGTCTGATACTGTTCCTTCAGCATTTCTTTATCACCGTAGAAACAATACAGCATCCAGGGAATGATGGTTGCCGCATCTCCCCATACACTAGAACCTGACGGATCAGGCTCACCCTCTCCGACTGCAAGATATATTCTCTGCAAAATATCAGGAATAACATGTGGTACGCTACCACTACGTTTCTTCTGTTCAAGAAGCAAATCATACAAATACTTTCGATAGAACGCTGGTGTATCACCATTAAAGCTTGCTGTTGCAGAAAATACCTGCGCATCCGCTGTCCAGCCCATACGCTCATCACGCTGGGGGCAGTCTGTCGGTACATCAAGAAAGTTGTCCCGCTGGCTCCACCAGATATTTTGAATCAACTGATTGACCTTATCATTGGATGTTACAATCGTTCCCGTCTGCTCCATATCAGTGTGAAGCAGCATCGCCGTAAAGTCGTCAGGATTGACCTGTTCAATTCCTTCTACTTTCACATATCGAAATCCATAAAATGTAAAGTGTGACCGGAGTATTCGCTCCCTTCCATCTCCTATACAACTATATTCTGCTTTCGCCGTACGCAGATTCACATTATAAAAATTGCCTTCCTGTAGTATTTCTCCATGCTTTAGTGTCATGACCTGCCCATCAGCAAGCGTAAGATGACACTCGACCCATCCTGTCATATTCTGGCCAAAATCTAATACTTGTTCTCCTGCCGGTGTGCGAATCAGCTGTACCGGTTTTATCTTTTTCTGAATACGAACCGGGGGACTCAGCCGCTCCAAAAGCTTTCCCTGTGGTGATTCCATTTTTTTTGCAGATTGCCACCCGGTAAGTTCTACCCCTGGCTGAGCAAATTCAGCACTCTCTTTTCTGCAATCATAGATTTCGCCATCATAGATGCTACTTTCGATCACGGCGGATGGATGACACTTCCAGCTCTCATCTGATTTAATCAGGAAGGTACTTCCATCGTGCAGCTCCACATGCAGTTCACAGATAATCCCAAGCGTATCACCAAACAGACCTTCCAGCTTATCTACGTAGCCAAATCTGCCTTTATACCATCCATTTCCTACCATGACACCAAGAGCATTATTTCCTTTTCTCAACAGCTTTGTAACATCCCAGGTAAGATACTGTACCCAGTTTGTATAATGCGTATGATATGGTGTAAGATATTCATCGCCAATCTTCTTACCATTTAGATACAACTCAAATAAGCCCAAACAACTGATGGTAATCCAAGCCTGCCTTACATTGGAGCTAATTTCAAAGGATTTCTGAAACAACGGCTGAATTCTTTCCCCTAGGCCGGAGGTAATCCATTCCGCCTCCCATCGCCCATCCTGTTTTCCTGTTCTGAAAAAGGCAGGTTCACTTATACCATGATTACCATTTTCATCCCATACTTCTACCCTCCAATAATACATTTGCTCTGGTTTAAGTAAAATTTGGGGGTTATAACCAACAGAAGACAGATTTTCACTGCTTCCGCTATCAAAAATAAGCGTATCAAATTCCTTATTATTACTAATACATAGACGGGCTCTTTTCTGTTTCTTCCCTTCGCTGTCCTTTGTTACCCATGAAAAGGAAAGGCTATCCATACGGTATCCGCATGGATTTTTCAGATGATTAACTCGTAAATTTGTAATTCTCATATCAGCCTTCCTCCAATTCTTTCGCATACTTTTAAGCTTTTTTTGTTATCAGTTTTATTTGATAAGAACCGCTCGTAAAAATCCGATTTGCAAGTTCTTCGCATCGAATTTCTGTGTCACCACATAGAATTTTATCAAACGAAACAGTGCATTTAGATAAATCGAGTGTGGCAGTCATGTTCCACGGGATTTCAAAAGAATATACAATCTCCTGTTCCTCTTTTTCCCATCTCACTGAACACTTTCCCCAACAGAATTCATGAGAAGCTTCCGCATAGTCAAGCTGCTCTATAATTGCCGGTCGCAATGTGAGCCTTCTGCTGTGTAACTCATTCAGGCGAATTCCTGCAAGTCCTTTGTAAAACCAGACAGTAAATGCCCCCAGCATCGGATGACTATGGGAATTCATATGTTTGTTGGTCAAATTCTCCCATCTCTCCCAGATGGTGGTCGCACCATTTTTAAGCATAAATCCTATACTTGGATAGGTCTCTGAAGAAGCAACCTGGAATGCGACCTCGTCCATTCCCTCCTGATTAAGCACTTCATACAGATATTTTGTCATTTGGTTACCTGTTGTTATATGATAATTATGCTTTTTCACAAGATCATCAATTAGATGAGTACGAACACGCTCTTTCTCTTCTTCAGGAACGATATCTAAAAACAATGGAAAGACATTACATCCCTGAGAGCCTGTGTCATAATACCCTTCGCTTTTTAAAAAGCAACGGTTCAGATCCTGTTGTACTTCTTGCGCTTTCTTTTGATATTCCAGCACATCTTCCTTTTGCTGCAACACCGTACCTACTTTCTCCATCACTTTACAATCATAATATAGATAGCAGGTTGTCATAAAGCTCTGTGTTAGATTCTTGGGCACTGCATTTTCGCCCCAGCCAAGAAAAGCTTCCGTCATTGGAGGTGCCCAATCACCGAAATATTCATCCGGTAATATTCCGTTATCCCCTCTCTCACTTAGCTTGAATTGTAGATACTTTTTCATTCCTGCATAATGGCGTTTTAAAATCTGGATGTCCCCATAAAATAAGTACAGATTCCACGGTACTAATAAAAATACACTGGATATATGTCTAGCCGGAAGATCCCCGAAGAAATACGGTACCGTATCCGGAATTGCTCCATCATCCCTCTGTTCATCTTCTATGTCCTGCAACCATTTTTCATAGAATAACATCATGTCAAAATTATAAAGACCCTCTTCGTAACGAACGGTCATATCATTCATCCATCCTAGACGTTCATCACGCTGTGGACAATCTGTCGGTACACTGTGAAGATTATTGATTTCCGTCAGCTGAATCGCTTCTTGGATATCATTAAGAATCTTATTGGAACAAGAGAACGTCCCAATTCGATTTACATCCGTGTGAACTTCACATCCCTTCACTTCGTCAATCACTACGCCTGGATCCATGATTATCTGTGCATAGCGAAATCCATGATATGCAAAATGCGGCTGGTATGTAATCCTTTCCTCAGCCCCAAATGTAAATACATCCTCTGCCTTCGCCTCACGCATATTTCTTTGGTTGACAGAATGATCCTGGCAAAGTGTTTCACCATAACGAATTCGAATTTTCTGCCCGGGCTTTCCAGTGGCAGAAAGAGTCACCCAGCCTGAAAAGTTCACTCCAAAATCAACCGTCATTGAATAATCATCAACTTCTCCAATATATTCGATATATTGCGGATCACGTTCTAAAACTTTCCGAATTGGAGGCATTATCTGGCTTCTAAGAATCCCTCCAGGCTCTTTTGCTGCAGAAGCTTTTTTCCACTCCTCCTCCATAATTAGGTAGGATGGCAAATGATAACCTTTCTTTTCTTTCGATGCATCGTAATATTCTCCATCATAAAGATTATGCGAACGGATAGGTCCATCCGAATACATCCAGGTTCCATCTTCTCCCGTCGCAATACACTGATCATCCAGATAAATATTACACAACAGTTTTGGTTCGGAAAGCCACGGAGTTTGCCTTCCAATCATTTTTACAAAAGCCTCATGGTCAAGTGTCAGCCATCCGCCGCCAAGCTCAGCAGAGAATATATTCTTTCCTTCCTGAAGCAGACTTGTTACATCATAAATACGATATAATACTGTTTTATTGTAATTTGTCCATCCTGGATCAAGGAATGCATCGCCTAATTTCTTTCCGTTAATCCAAGCTTCACAATATCCGATTCCGCTAAGATAGACTCTTGCCTTATTTGGTATCTTTTCTACTATAAATTCGCGGCGAAACAACGGAACAGCATCTGTTGGCATCTCTTTTGCCCAAATCCATTCTCCCTGCCAATCGTTCTGATTCAGAATACCCATTTCAAACGTATCTTCGGCCTGTATCTGTATCTCACTTTTCGTATTCTGCATATCTCTAAGCCATAATGTAACCTGCCACCGATACTCTAAAAAGCTGCTCAGTGGCATACCTGCATACTCAATTGCCGAACATTGGCTGGATACAACCTTATTACTATCCCATACGCAGTGGTTCGAAGAATCATAGACATAAATCTGATACGCTTCCTGTATTGTTTTACAATATTCCTCAGTTACTCTCCATCCAAACCTTGGTGCTGGATTTTGAATACCAATTGGTGTATGTAAATACTCACAGGTAAGTTGCATATTCTGCCTTCTTTCCATCATAATTTTTTAATTTCCTTTCCTATATTAAAAGGTTTTTTCTCCCTTAAATTTTCGAATTACTTGCACACTCGAGGTACATACACGGTTGTTATAAGAATCAGAAATCCCGAAACAAGCATATTGACCTGCATTGATGAAAATGGAAACCCCAGTACCAAAAAATTCAAGTTTTTTAATGTGCTGATAATTAGGGAACCAGCAACACTGCCGACAAATCCCCCCAGTGCGACAACAGCAGTGTGTGCGCTCATATAGGTGAACACATTTTCCTTACCAATGTAATGGTAAGGCAGCATGAACTGAGCTGCTGATAGCCCTGTAGCAATTAACCCGGAAGTGATATAAATTACAATTATAAGACCTACGCTCTGTGCTGTAACAAATGCCCAAACGATAAACTGCACTCCAAGCACAGTTGTGACCCACTTTAAAATGCGTCCCCACGTAACTTCCGTACCAATCTTTCCCCATAAGCCTGCAACTGCTATTTCCGTAACAGCGAGCAATATCGTCAGAAACATAATAGACACATATTTTAAATGCAACCGGTCTATCATATATGCATTAAAATATGGATTTGCTATATTGATTGAAAAATTCAGTAAAAAAATATAGCACTCAAACCTTAGAAAATTCTTATTATCCCGTATATCTCTGACACACTTTACAAACGGCTTTTCCTCCTTTTTTTCAATTGCATTCGTATTTTTAACATCCTTAAGGATTATAAAATCCGTAATGCTGATCATACATGCAATCGCAAAGATGAGGACATATCCGTAAAATTCATTTTTTGTTCCACTTAGAGAATCAATATAATAAGCTATGATAAACGATAATACCGAACTAATTCCGATTACAATCCGGTCTCTGTATGCTAACAAAGCACTGCTATATTCCGCCGGAAATGTACTAACCATCCAAAAGTTCATACGAATACCTGAGCCAGCCGATAAAATATATGCCGGCAGCCAAATGGCAGCAACTCCAACAATTCTCATAGCGGTCACATGAGAAGAACTCAAATCTGATGTATGTAAAAGTACTGGTACAAAAACAATTGTGAGAATCAACAGCCTTGCAGAAAGTACCATTACAGAAATCATACGACCTGATTTGGGAAAGTAATTCCATATATGATCGATCAATACCTGGGCAACATTTGCCAGCATGGGAATCGACATCAAAAGCCCGGCGTAATAAATCGGAATCCCCATATATAATAAAAACCCGGTAACCAACGCGCCTGTAATCAATATATTATAGGTACTTCCCACAATTTGTGATGTAAGGAATCTCTTTTGATCTGAGTTGAACTGCTTTACCACTTTTGACATTTGATAGCTCTTATTTTTGCTCATAAAGTTCTCAACCCTTGACAGCTCCTACCATCATACCTTGTACATAATATTTCAAACAACTTGCTGTAGCAATTAAAAGCGGAATGGTACCAATAATGAAGGATGCAGCAATTAAGCCGAGATCGTTACTACCTTTTCCCGCCGCATTATTGAATACTATCTGACAGAATGTTTTCATCTCATCACCACTCGTCATTGTAATCGTTGGCCAAATATAATCATTATACATTGCTACTACCGATGTAATTCCGACTGTTATCAAAATTGGCTTTGATAGTGGAAGGGCAATTCTCGAAAATTGTCGAAACTCACTGGCACCATCAATTTTTGCAGCCTCAAATATATCATTTGGCATTTCATGAAAAAATGATTCCGCCAGAATAATTCCGAAGATCTGCTGTCCTGATATATATGGAATAATCAGGGAGGAGAAGGAATTGAGTAATCCCATTTTAGCGACAATCTCATAATCTGGCACAATTAATAAGGTATACGGAATCATCATAACTGCCAATACCATTAAGTAAAGGACTTTTCGTCCTCTAAATTTCATTCGTCCAAATGCATATCCCGTGAGCGAAACGATAATCAAAACTCCTACCAAAGATATGACACAAACGAATAGCGAATTTCCAATTGGGCGAATTACAAATTCAAAAGCATTAATAAAATTTGTCCAATAAACGGAACGCGGTAATCCAAAGAAATCATTTGTTATCAATACCCTAGGCTTTAAGGACATATTAATCATAACCAGAAGCGGAAAAAATGTTAGGAACAAAAGCAGAATAAGTATAATTCTGCTGATAATTGACCCTGCTGTAATTTTATTATTTTTTATCATTCCTTATCTTCCTTTCCAAACATTCTTCGTGAAAGTAACGTCAAAATAACAATGGTAATCAATAGCAGAACTCCTAATGCAGATGCGTATCCAAATTTACCGTCACCAAACGCAATTTTGTACATTTGAAGAGCGGGAATCATCGTGGAATACCCCGGCCCACCGGCTGTTGTTGCAAAAATAATACCAAAACCGGATAAACTATTAATCAATGACAAAGTTACAATGATTTTTATATATGGTTTCAAATTCGGCACATGTATAAAACGCACAATTTGCATCGATGTAGCGCCATCAATAACAGCTGCTTCGTATAGTTCTTCACCAATCATATTTAACCCTGTATGCATAACCAAGAAGAACATTCCCGCAATATAAGGAAAACCAATTAATATAATACTGATTAATGCCGTTGACTCATTATTTAGCCAATTCTTTGCATATTCACCAAGTCCTATTTCTTTTAAGATTGTGTTAAATCCAAAATTCGGATTGTATAGATACTTCCACATAAGAATTGTTACGATAGAAGGTACTAGCATTGGAATAACAAATGCCGTTTTCACAATGTTTGCAACTTTTTTGCTACGAATAAAGAATATCAGCTCTGCTGCTACCAAAGGGAAAAATACACTGCTGAACAC
>JAEWMT010000065.1 GCA_023393095.1 Bacillota bacterium | reverse complement strand
GACATTGATTTGAATTCATTCGCATAACGTAAATCCGCCTCTAGTAATTCTCTATTATTGATACCGGCAACGACAATGGATACCGGTTGACTGAAGGCATAACGGAATGCCTGTGGAGCAGAACGCCACAATAGACCGTCTGCTACCGGTTTCATTAAGATAATGGCAGTATTATTCTTGTGTGCTAATGGTAGCAGTACATCTTGTATCTCGGGAAAGTTGAAATGATCATAGTAATTAATGGTCGTCATCACAGCCTCAAAAGGATATTCCTTTAATGCACGGATTAAGACATCGGGTTGCCCATGCATTGAGATTCCTATATGATGAATGCGTCCTTCCTTTTTCGCTTGTAATGCACCTTCCAATGCCCCACCGGGAGCAAGTATCTGATCCAGTTCCTCCATGGTTCCTACAGCATGCATAATGAGAAGATCCACATAATCCGTATTAAGATTATGTAAGCTACGATCTAAAGAGGCTAGCAATCCATCCTTAGATCGTTCTCCCGACTTTGTTGCAAGAATGAATTCCTTTCTTCTTGCTGATACACATTGTCCAATCTTTCTTTCAGACTCGCCATCCCCATAGCTTGATGCAGTCTCAATATAATTACCGCCCTCATCCAGATAACGATTTAATAGATAGTTTGCTTCACTTACTGGAATTTCCAGCAAATGGAATCCGCCAAATCCCAGAATAGAAGTGCGTAAACCTGTGTTGCCAAATGGTCGTTTTTGCATAATAACACCATACCTTTCGTGTTTCGTATATTGATATCATATATCATTGTAAAATTATATGTCAATTGTATGATAACAGGAAAATGGCCATCTACATGTCCCGTTCAGTTCTTTCATTCTTGTGATGTGCTTCAATAAAAAACCCCCTTAGATTAGATTTTATCTAACCCAGGGGATTCACTATACTCTTTAACATTGTTTTTATATTTCATACATGATAGAGTTCAAATAATTAAACTAACTGTTATGTTTTATATTACAAATTACTTCGTTAAGCAGTTGCAAACCTTTTTCAATTTCCTCCTTCTCTAAATTACCAAATCCGAATATCAGTGTGTTCGTTTCTTTAGTCGGATTTTGTTGGTAATCCGTCAGAAGGTCAATGGATAGATGATTTTGTAAAAGCTTTTTCCTGAATTGCTCGTCAAAGCGATAATTAGCAAAGGTAACTGCAATATGTAATCCTGAATTTTCTCCATTGATATGAATTTCTTCACCAAAAAATTCCCTAAGTCTGCTCGTAATATATAACATTCTGCTTTTATATATCTTCTTCATTTTTAAGATATGCTTTGTATATTTGGATGTGTTTATAAATTTATATAATGCAATCTGATTTACTAGGTCTATTCTCTTTTTCAATATAAATTTCAATTGTAAGGCATCTTCGAGTAATGTTTTCGGTATTACCATATATCCCAGCCGTAAGGCAGGTATTAAAGTCTTACTAAAGGTACCAAGATGTAACACATATTCTGGGGCAAGCTGATACAACGAATTCACCGAAGCACCTTTATACCGGAATTCACTATCATAGTCATCTTCTATAAGAAAATTTTGATTTCTAAGAAGCCAATTACAGATGCTTTTTCTTCTTTCAAAGGATAGAGTTCCTCCCAAGGGAAACTGGTGTGAGGGTGATACGCATATTAATGAACCGGGGTTCTCCTGAAGTTCTTTCAATGATATACCTTCTTCATCAACAGAAATTGGTTTCATGTGATATCCCTGTAATCTGAAAATATCAGAAATGAATGGTACCGAAGCCTCTTCGTAAATAAAGTTAGGACATCGGTTACGAAATAAAATTGATAGAAATTCGATAGCATCCGCTGTGCCTGCAGTTATAAAAACTTGAGAACTGCTACAGCAAATACCTTTATAATTCTGCAGATATCCAGCGATCTCTTTTCTGAGAGGCGTAAACCCAAGAATGTGACTATAACCACATTCTTGAGCTGTCATTTCTAACATACTTTCTTTTAGATAACCGGCCCACACTTTTCTAGGAAAACTGTTCAAATCAGGTATCCCACATTCAAATGATATAATATCACGTTTCTTAACACGTCGAACAGTCACTTTTCTGGTCTCTTGATACCGAATTGGTTTTATTTCTACGGACGTAATAAAGGATCCTTTTCCCCTCACTACTTCCAGATAGCCCTCTGAAGTTAGCTGCTCGTATACTTCTACCAGTATATTTCTTGCAACACTGAGGGAATCGGATAATAATCTGGTCGAGGGTATTTTTTCCCCTGCTTTTAGACTTCCGTTAAGAATATCACTGGTTATCGAATCATAAATCTGCTTTTTTAAAGGTACTTTCGAATTCCTATCAATTTTAATAAACATATAGCCTCAATTATTATTCTTTTACAAGAGTATTATTATTTATTCTTTTACAATAGTATTAACTTCTTCAGCCTGTTCTTTTGTTAGTGGTCCAAATTCAAGTGCCCTAATATTATCCTCGACCTGCTTTATAGTCTTGAAACCTGGAATCGGCACCATATATTCACTTCTTGCCCAATTCCACGCTAACGCTCCTTGAACCATGGTACGTCCGCCAGATGTGATGATCTCTCGAATAGCTTCGAGTTTCTTTAGTAATTGGCTATTTGGAACTCCTTGATTAAAATATATCATCCAATCTAATGATCCGGAACGAATATCATCGTTTGGCAATTTGCTGTTAAGATCATACTTACCGGACAGTAAGCCCATTGCCAATGGTTGCCTATTTATTCCCATTACTTGATGTTTATCAATAAGCTGTATCATTTCCTCATTATCTGCAAATATATTTAAGTCAAACTGAATTGCACTACATGAGGGATACTTTAAGATAGCTTCTGCTTTTTTGGGGCTATCCGTACTCCAACCGTAACTACGAATATAGCCTTTTTCTTTAAGAAATTCAAGTGTCTCTACTACATCATCAATTTGGTCTATCTCTACTGATTGAATATGAAGTTGATAAATATCAATGTAATCGGTACGAAGTCTTCTTAGCGAATCCTCGCATTCCTTTATAATAGATTCCCTTTCAACACTTTCTCCCCGG
This sequence comes from Bacillota bacterium, assembly GCA_023393095.1. Lineage (GTDB taxonomy): Bacteria > Bacillota > Clostridia > Lachnospirales > Lachnospiraceae > Mobilitalea. Next base: position 1,107 of record JAEWMT010000065.1, on the reverse strand, counting down.
CCTTCTCTTTTAACATCATCACAAGGGCATCCAAACTTGGTCGCGATCAGAACTTTACTTCTTACATCATGTAGCGCCTCTCCAAGTACTTCTTCACTATGCCCATAACCATAAGTAGCAGCCGTATCGAATAATGTGATGCCTCTCTCATAGCCATGTTTTAATGCTTTGATTGATTCCTGATCATCTGTTTTAGACCATCCAAGGGGAAGGCCTTCCGGTCCCCACGTACCGCCAATCGCCCAGCACCCCATACCAAGCGGTTGAATTTTCTGATTTAGTTGTTTGATATTAACTTCCATTTTTTAATCTTTCCTCCTTATTTCGCATTTTTTTACATAATAACTTCCAATTAAGGTTTATTCAAGGTCCAATTTTTGAAGTATTTAATAGAACCACTCAGCAGTAATTTTATTTAAAATCTTGGAACATAATTAAATTCAGTAAACGAGCTTGACCTTTAGTTTTAAAACCAGCAACAGACCATTAATTGAGACAAAATAGAATAAAGCAAGGCTCCTCACCACTGGAAATCAACCGATGATGGGGAGCCTTTTTTGATACGCTCAGTTTAATGACCTTTGTGCTTATCTTTTCTCTTTTGCTGTTTCAGTTCAAACATATGCTCAGCTTCAGCCAATTTTTGTTCTCGACTTTTCACCTTGCGTTCCTGCTTGTTCTGCTCCTGTTGTAATTTCAGAGCTTGTTGAGCTTTTGTGCCGATTCCAGTATCCTGCAATTGCTTTTTCACATCTCGCTGTATTCTCTTAGGATTCCTTTTGGTCTCCTTGACTACAGCTGCCACAGTTTGACTGAATTGTAAACTGTAATAGTATTTCAATAAAAAATCGTAAACCTCATAATCCTTCGGCTCAGCACCAAAAGTCACCTTGTTCACAGATAATTTACCATCCTCAAAGCGTTCAAAAATGCCCACCCAGAATGGTTCCTCGAAATACACTGTTAGCTTGCCACTTACTTTGCCCATGACAATCCCTCCTTAATAGATTGAAATGAACAAAGAACGGACAACCCGGAGGGGCAGGTTACTTACCCTGCATTTGCAGGACGGCCGGGCTACCTTCCGGCTCTAGCATCTCCTAATAG
>JAEWMT010000059.1 GCA_023393095.1 Bacillota bacterium | reverse complement strand
TTTTCCATCCATTTAACTGCCGCATCCTTTTGAGATGGTGTACCTCCTGTTATACCATACCCAAACAACTTCTCAGCCTCAGGTTCCGTAAGTATCTTCTGTATATATTCCACAAGTTTCTTATTTGGTTTGGTATTGGGCAAGATAGCACCCATATCAATGTTCTGAGTATTCTCCGGATTTGGAGTGAGTATCGGGTTTGTTCCTGCATCGGAGGAAACATAAGTTCCGTTACCTATGGATGCACTAATCAATCCATTTTGTTCGCATAGTTTATAAGCTCTGGAAATTGTACTTAAATTAATATCCAGATAATCAGCGAGTTCCCTTTGCGGAGGCAGCTTAGTTCCCGGCATTAATTTACCGGTTTTGATATCCTCCTCCAGCATTATTGCAAGTGCCCTGTAGATTGGACCTGCTACATTAGTCAAATCAGGTTTCCAACTCATGGGATAATTATCAAAGGAATTTATCGGCATAGGATCCTCCTTATAAATATTATTGAATCGGTAAACCGATTCAAAGAATTAGTACAATGAAATTAAAAACTACTTCAATCAATTAATCTATCAAATCAGCAAACTGTATCATCCAATTAATACAGCCATTCAGTAAACTGCTTTAAATAAAACCAGTACAATTAATCAACAAATCATTGCAATTGTTTGTAATTGTATTGCATACAATATTATCATTGTATGGTTATCTTTGCAATGGTATAATTTGAAAAATCCAATAAAAAAATCATAATCGATTTATTTAAGAAAGGTGTGTGACTATGACTAATTTATATTCCGACCGAATTATGAATACGAAATCCTCCTTTATCCGACAAATAATGAAAGTAACTGGAGCAGAGGATATCATCTCTTTTGCCGGTGGTCTGCCAAATCCTATTTCTTTTCCTCTTCAGGAATTATCTGAGGCTTCCGAGCGTATAATCAGAACGGAAAAGGATAAGGTATTTCAGTATTCCACAACAGAGGGTTATCTTCCTTTAAGGCAATATATTGCAGACAGATATAAGAAACGTTTTAACCTTAAGTTTTCTCCAGATGATATCTTAATTACCACCGGGTCACAACAGGGGCTTGATCTTATCGGTAAAGTTCTAATTAATAAAGGGGACGGTATAGTTATTGAAGAACCGGGATATCTGGGAGCAATTCAAGCATTTTCTCTGTCTGAGCCTAATTTTATGCCTCTATCATTAGAGGAGGACGGAATTAATCCGGACGAATTAGAGACCTTACTGAAAGCTAATAACGTAAAAGTATTTTACAGCGTACCAAACTTTCAAAATCCCACAGGAATCTCCTATTCCAAAGAAAAAAGGGAAGCTGTTTGCAAAATTTTAGAAAAATACCAGGTTGTACTTGTGGAAGATGATCCTTACAGCGAACTACAGTTCAAAGGAGAAACTTTACCCTATATAGGAGCAGATAAGCTTGAATACAGTGTTTTGTTTGGTACTTTTTCTAAAACTGTGACTCCCGGTATGCGGCTTGGATTTATCATTACAAAAAACAAACAATTAATGCATCACCTTATTACAGCAAAACAGGGTTCCGACTTACATACGAACATATTTGCACAATATCTTATCTATGACTATTTACAGCACAATGAATACGAAAATCACATTTCGAAAATAAAAACTTTATACAAAATACAAAGCGATGCCATGTTAGCTGCCATGGACAAGTATTTCCCCTCTTACGTTACACACACGATTCCTCTTGGTGGAATGTTTCTGTGGGCGACCTTAAATAACGGAAAAGCTGCTATTGACCTGGTTGACGAAGCATTAAAGAAAAAAGTAATATTTGTACCAGGCGATCCCTTCTATACCAGCAAGGAAAAAGTAAATACTCTGCGGCTTAACTATACCAATTCTGACACTGATACAATTGCTGAGGGGATACAAAGGTTGGGTGCCATCTTTAAAAAGTATGAATAATGGGAAATTTCAAAGCTTTTCTTATATATTTACGGAATCGTAGGACTTTAGGTAAATTCCTGCATAAAACTAATTTTTAAAAAACAACTTATTCTTTACATAGAAAACAAAGGCTACCGCATTAGATTATCTATGCTGATTTCAAAAAAATTACAAACATTCTTTGTAATCATTGAAGATAATTTAATGCGGCAACCTCTGGTTTATACATGATATTTAATTAACTAGATTCTCTTCTTTTATTTCATAGTTTCAATTACCATAATCCTTTTCGTTGAAGGTCAATAAAATTTAAAATATAATTAACAGCATCATATCTTGTTACATTTTTCTTTGGATTAAAGAAATTGCCGGAATCTCCGTCCATAATACCTAATCCTTTTGCAAGAGCCACTGCACCGACATACTTACTGTCAATTGCATTACTATCTGAATATCCCGGGTTATAAATATTCAATTTTGCCATTTTATCAAGATTAATCCAGGTTATGAAAAGCTGAGCCAATTCTTCTCTGGTAATCAGATCTGCATCATTTCCTTCTATGGTTGCATAGCCATAGCCAACACTGGTCAGAAGCGTCTTAACTTCTCCTAACGTAATATTTTGACTTGGAAGGAAGTTATCACCGGCAAATCCGATATTCATATCAGCAAGTAACAATATATTTCTGTTCGCTTCTGTATTTGCTACATCCTTATAAACATAATCAGTTGTCTTCTTATATACCTCGCCATTCCAGTTCAGCTGTTCACCGGTAAATGGAGAAATATAACACGGGTCTATATCAGGACGATATACCAATCTAATCTCATAATCAACCAAATAACGATCAGAATTCTTTGTATTTTTATTAATCTGATTTATTTCATACTTTAATCCATATCCATCCTTACTTAGATAAGACTTCATCGCATCGTCCGCTGACATAGTCCCAGTAGCAGCTTCAAAGGTAACATTTGTATTCCAGTTGGAATTTATGGAATAAATTTTACCGGTCACACCATCAACAGCTCCGTTAATAAAGTTATCGACAAACTCTATTCCACTATTCACACGATTATAACGATAGGAGTATCCTCCATATATAGGCTCCTCTTTCTTATAATATGCAATGTAATCATTTGTTTGTTTTGATATAACAGTATTACTGAAACGGTTGTTCATTTGGGATTTCAGGAATTTCTCAAGGATTTTTTTGCCTTCGTTCTTATTATATTTAATTTTAACGGAATTCCATTTCTGCTTATCTTCATTATAATTACTCTTCATGCTGGCATTATAGGATAATATTTTACCTGTTTCTGCATCCACAGTTGCATTTGCATAACCGCGATAGCTGTCCTTATCCGTTACTTTTCTGGGGTCATTTAAAGTAACATACCAGACATATTTCGTAGTACTGGTTTCGTCATACCATTGCTGTAAGGTTGCCGAATATTTTGTTAGATTTTTATCTTTATATAAACTAGAGTTATCCGCAACTAACTTTATCGCTTTTGATTTTGTAATTATATTCTTCAGTTCATTAATTTTAGCGATTTCATCATCAGATAAGGATGATCCAAAACTAATACCTCCACCACCTTTATCAGCTGTTGACGCCATTTTTGCATCTTCTTTGGATGTTGTATTTGTTTCGCTTCTCCACTCTGTTTTACTGGTATAAAGCTTACCCGTCTTTGCATCCACAGAGATATAATCTTTTGAAGGCTCATACACAAGAAATGCTTTTATTTTTGAAGCATCATCGGTTTTATCATATATAACATAATTACGTGTTTTGTAAACAAGCTTCATTTTCATGTTTTTCTTTATGGAAGCTGTTGCATCGTCCTTCGTCAGCTTCATATCCGCTGCTGGAATTTTAAAATCATAAATCCAATTTACAGTAATTGATGTAGCCTCTCCAGTAATACTGCTTACAAAAACGCTAACATTATTATCGGGGAAATCTACACCATTTTCGGTTCTAATATAATTATAAACATAGTTACCGCTGTAAATGCTTGAATACATTGAGTTAACAAACTTCAGATGTCCCTTCGTCTGAGGAGCGATTTTACCTGTAAAATCCTCTGCCTTCTTTTGCAATTCACTCTTTAAATACTTGGAAATTCCGGAATTTTGGAGCTTATAATCATTATGATCAAAATTAGTAATATGATAATCAAGATCACAATTAACTGCAATATTAGCGCCTGTGTCCGGGTTTGACCACATCAAATTCCAATATGCTTCTCTATAAGAGTTGGAAGCATAATAATAATAGTTAAATATTGAATATTCCTTTGGTATGGTAATCTTATCCTTAACAGCCAGTATCGCATTCTTTAGTGCTGCATCGGTTGGCTCTGTCGTATTTTTGACATTAGGTTCAGCTACGGTTTTTGAATTAACTGCTGTTGTTGCATTCACAGTCTGAGCCTTTTCGGTTGCCGCAAAACCATAAGTTGGAACCGAAGTTACTAACATTAGTCCACTAATTAGCAGGACACATAATTTCTTCATAAAATACCTCCGTTCATAAATATGTATATTACTTATGCTATCATCCTTTAGACGATGAATAATATTCCATAGTTTCATTTATTTCACAAAAATTATAAAGTATTGTACCTACCTAAATTATTAAAGTAACTTCTAGTCTCTACTGTCCGAAGGTCGATACTCCTTTGTCAAACTTTTTTCCAGAAATTAATCCGTCAACCTCTATTTCATGCTATGTTCATTCTTCAATTTCTCCAGTAACTTTATAAAATACTGTCCAAGTTCATAAGGGACATTAACTGCTACCATTTTCTCATATTTTCCATGTCCATAGTCATAATAATATAAAAGCAAAAGCTTGTCATCGACTATGTGGAAAGTACTCCCTTGGTAAGAGGTAAAAAATCCGTCTTTGCTTTCTTTATAAAAAGTGAGCTCCGGAGATTTATCCTTGTCAGGAATCGGTAAGCGGCGAGTTTTTACTTTTTTGTTTAAACCGAAAGGATTATAACCATTCTTATCTGCAAACTTCATAAGCTCATCGAACTTTTTTGGATCAATATCGGAAATCGTAGTTATGACAGGGTCTTTGCCATACTGAGCACCAATCTTGCAATAATACACAAAGTTCTCGCTGTCTGCATAATATGCATTCGCCTTCTCCCATTGACTTTCGGCGCAATAGAGTACTCCATTCGTGGTGTCTCCAATTGCACTGTGCACCCAATCGAATTTCTTACACTTTACGCGATGGAACTCTTTCGATCCCACTTTATAAGAACCACTGCCATAAGTAAGATTTTGAGGCCACAGATCACCATAAAAGCCGTTGCGATATGTAATATCATCAATTGTTATTTTATTTGGAACACCCAAAACGATATTACAAGCGGTTAATGTTACTATAAAAAAAGCACAAATAACAAACAAAACAATTTTTTTCATGTAAATCTCCGATACTATAAATTATATTCTATAACACATTCTATCTTCTCACCATTTTAAAAATGTTTTATATGATGCACTCCTGTGTCATTCTTCAGCGGGCAGTAAAAGATATAAAAAAGTCAAATGGCAACAAATTATGTAATTGTTATCGTTTATAATTTGGTTTATTTAATGGGATTGGATTTGGATTTGCCAGCACCCACTTAACCGCTAGCTCTGACAATCTCTCAGGTTCACTGTCTCCATCGCCCTTCGGACGAATTTGAGCTGCTAATCCTTTCGTTTCTGCTAACTCACTGACAGAGAGAGCGTTGCCCTCAGTAAAATGAATAAGAAGCGCATCCACCATTTTGCGGTATTCTGCATCCCAATTACAACTGCCGTTATCTAATATTTCATGGGATAAGCGCCCTGTAATACGAATCACCTCTCCTTGCACCGATGCTGCTTTTCCATTCGATGGAACGAGATAATCCCAAAGCTCGCTGTGTTGTTCCTGCCAGCGTGTTGCAGTTACTGTTATGGGTGAAATGCCGTCATGAATACGTCTTTGCGGTACAGCCTCGACATCAAATAATTCATACAGCTTTTTTAGTCCGGCATCGGTTTCAGGGAGATAATCCTTATTAAAGCTCTGTCTGTGAAATTCAAATTCTTTGCCTATGCGAGTAACATCTTCTCTCATTTCTGTTGTAATTGGGGTTCCGGCATTCAGTAGTATTTCAGCAATATCAGCCATATTTGCAATCCCGGAATTGTTACAGCGGGAAAGCGCATAAGCAAGTGGTGTTTGATGATAATATTTCTCCTCTGCGAGAATATTCGCTCCGTGAGACAACAGCAGACGGACAGATATCATATTTCCACCATCCGCTGCGCAATGCAATGGGGTATTATTACTATTATCACAGGCGTTAATATTTGCACCTAATTCTAGAAAAAGTTCCACATTGCCACACCAAGAACGGGCTTGAATATGCAGAGGTGTTTTGCCATAATAATCCTTAGCATTTATGTCTGCGCCTTGTCCCACAAGCCAACGAACCAAATCATCTGGTACTTTATAAAAATGAAGCGCGGTATTTTTACTATAAGCACTATCATAGGCATCCAATTCACAAGTATCAAACACTGCCTTGAGTGCTGCAATATCGGTTGCCTCAATCAGTTCCCTGAAATTTTTAGGTAATGTTTTGCGTTTTTTTGGCATAGTTATCCCCTTTCTTATTCACAATTGGCTTTTTTATTATCTATTTTCTTCCCCATCAATCGCTGTTGCATATTTTTTAGCCAATATCTTCCTAATATATATAATACAGCTATTATAATTTTTTTCTTACGATTTATCAATGACTTTTACCAATTTTGACCCAGTTTAAAGCTAGGCTTGATGCTGTTCTTTTATACCTTTTGTTCGCCTAACAATTATCGGGAGAATGAGTGAAGATAAAATCAATACTGAGAGCAGCCTAAACTCAAAGAATAGAACCGGCCCGCCAAACAGTACACCAAAATTAATCTGCGTATTTGGATACATCGGAGTAAAATAACTCACGATTTTAAACAGATTCGGCATGATTTTCAGTGGCATTGTCCCACCGCCAGCGATCGTTTGTGCAAGTAATAAGGGTATGTTAAGAAATATGCCATTTTGTCCGAGAGAAAGAACAAATATTAAAGTAAATTGGAACGCAGTTATTTGCATAAAAATCTGTTGCAAATATAGAAACAATAATTTTTGAATACTAAATGAGATTAACAGTCTTGCTGTTAGTACCCCAAACAAAGGTGCCAAAATGGCAATGACACACCCGGCCGCCTCAACATATCGAAACGCCTTCCATTTTCCTATTGGAATTATAGCAATGAAGATATTATACAATATAATGGCAGCTACCATGGAAGAAGCGTATGTCGCTACTGATAAAAACATTGGAGCCATTACGTAGTCCATACTTCTTGATGCTTGATTCATATATATATTATTTTGTACTACCGAATCCTGCAATTTTTCAGCGATTAATTTTTGTTGTGAATCATCAATATTTAAGGATTTTAATATATTTGTTAATTTTCCTTGATTCATAGATTTATTAAAATTAATTGTAATTGATTTTGCTACTTCTTCCATGGTAGTTACAACTGTTGTAGTGTTTGATACATTGATATAAAAATCGAAAGCAGATTTGCCTTTCTGTAAATTATTGATAAAATTTTTGGGAATCACAATAATCATTTGAATTTGCCGATTATCTAACTCTTCTTTACTTTGGTTTAAATCCTTATCTGTTATCACTTTTTTAAACGGTAGATTAGGAACAAGTGCCTTTTGAATAGCTGCACCTTTATCTCCATCTTGATTCACCACATTGATACCGAGTTGATAAACTCCACTTGGCAGAACATGATAGCCATATGTAAACAGACCGACCATAGCGACCTGATAAAAAATCGCCAAGATAATAGCATAAATTACACCTTTATTTGTTAAAAACTTTGATAGCTTCATATACAATTTCCCCTTTCATTATAACCGAGTTAATGATGCTGATCGTCAATGCAAGGAGATATCAAACTTGAAGCTCCCTGAACTTGATCCTCCTTTTCTGCCCTCATATCTGTTATCTGAATACCGTTATTTTGAAGATAAATATTGAGCGCTTTCTCTAAAAAGTTCTCAATAGATTCTCTTATGTTTTTGGTTTCCTCGGGCCAATTGCCAATATCTCTGCCAGCCAAAATAAGCGTCTCCAGCATATCTATATCCCCCGCAGTAAATTCATTCACCATATTCCACCAGCATTGTGCTAGCTCCTGCCCGTCTTTGCCAGCCGGATCAGCACCTTGACGATATAGATTATCCAATTGTGCAAATACTTCTTTCGCTAAATCCTTATATTTTCCAGACGAATTGAGCAACCGATTTGAGACGCTTTTGAGTTGCTTGTCATTCAAATAGCGAACAACAAAGGAATAAGGATTACCCTGCTTCATCAACTCCATAATGGTGAATAGCCTGTCCAAGCTGATTTCTTTGCCTTCTTTTGTCTCGGTAATCACTGAGTCCAATGTATCAACGATTTTATTTAAGTTTGATATCCGCTTCAGAAGAATTTTACGCTGTTGGGTAAAAACTTTTTCAAAATCAGAAGAATTTTTTGATTTTAAGATCTTATCCTTAATTTCATCAAGAGAAAATCCTAACGATTTTAAAAATAGGATTTGTTGGAGTTTTAGTATATCATCTCGTGTATATACTCTTTTGTGATCTTCGGTATAAGTAGAATTCAGCAAATTTGCCTGATCGTAGTATTGCAATGTTCTTACAGTCACTCCGACAAGTTTCGCTAATTCTCCTATTGTAAACCGTCGTTCTTGCTCATTTTCCATATTACTTTACCTCACTTCACTTATATTGCCTATATACGTTACCATTTCTTAATTTGCAGTCGTACTTTTGCCATATTTTTGTTATTATCCATTTCAATTACCTTTCTCATTATGTCATTGATTATATGTTATCACATGACGTAACGTCATCAGCAAGCATTTTTTAATAATTCTATATACTATTTAAATTAATGAATAATGAGCATTGACAGTGTAAATCAAATATACTATATTAAATTAATATAAAATTAGTACTGAATGTTCAGTACTAATATAAAGGAGAATCGATCATGCCAAATACACCAGACGCACGTGAAAGAATTTTAGATGCAGCAATTAAGAGCTTTGCAGAAAAGAGTTTTGCAGGTTCCAGAATTGATGATATTGCAAAGATTGCAAAAGTACCTAAGTCTTTAATATATTACCACTTTAAAAGTAAGGACAATATATTAGAGGTTTTAATACAAGAATTTTCAAATGACTTTGAGACACTTTTAGAAATAGCAAAAAATGATAGTCATGATGATAAACCTAAGACAATGAAATATAAATTAGAAGAGCATTATGCAGAATTTATAAAAAAGAATGTGGATTTAATAAGAATTCTGCTTATTGAAGCGTTAAAAAAAGATATGGGATCAACGTTATTATTTAAAACGGTTGAAAAACTAGTGAACTATGACAGTGAGAAAATAAAGGTTGGTAATTCATATAATAGAAATGAAAGACTTATCACAGAATTCTTCACAAGCTTGATGCCTATATATTCCCTTTTCTGTTTTCAGGAAAAATGGTGTGAATATTTTAAAATAAACGAAAATGAATTAAAACAGATCTTTATGGATGTATATGAACAAACACATGGAGCATATCACAAGAATCATAATTAGTACAATGATCTGTAAATAACTAGGAGGTGTGAGATGAACGAAGAAATTATCCGTATAGACTTAGAAGGAGTGAATGCTTATCTTGTGAAATCAAAAGATTTTTTTGTATTGTTTGATACAGGAGGTCCCCTATTTGTAGATAAGGAATTCAATAATCGATGTAACCAATTAGAAAGCGCGCTTAATAGCGCTGGCTGTACACCGGATAACTTAAAGCTATTGATTTTAACACATGGAGATCTTGACCATGTTTTTAACGCTGCTTATATCAAGGAAAAGTATAAATCAAGCATTGCTATTCACCCAAAAGATTTAGAATCGGTTACAAATCCTACATTTCAAAAAGTTTTAGAAAATTGTCGATATCGGTCTAGGATACATAAAATTATATTCCCATTGGTAAAGGTATATATTAAAAAAATTATAGTAAAACAACTGAAAATTTTTCAAAAGTTTTATCCTGATATTTTAATTGATGATATTTTTGATTTATCCAAATATGGTATTAATGCGACTATTCTGCATTTGCCAGGGCATACTTCCGGTTCAATAGGGATCGTTTTTGAAGATGGTTCTCTTATATGCGGTGATACTTTTTGTAATCTAGCAAAGCCCAGTAAAGCTCTCAATGCATATCATTTTAAACAAATGGATCAATCTATAAAAAATTTGGATAATTACCTGATTAATACCGTATATCCGGGGCATGGAAACCCTTTTTCTTATACAGAGTTTAAACAAACGATATAAAGATAGTAGATACCGGAAAGGAGATATTTAAGTTATGAATACTGCCATTTATGTCTTTAGCGGAACAGGTACTTCCTTAGCGGCAGCAACAAGTGTTTGTGAAGCTATAGAAAATGCTGAAATCATCTCGATTCCTCAGGTGTTAGCAAATACAGAAGATCGTGAAATCAAAATAAGGGCTGCAAAAGTGGGCATCATTTTCCCTTGTTATTTTGGAAGTACTCCTCAAATTGTTATAGATTTTGTAAGAAAAGCAAATTTTGAAAGTGTTAAGTATATTTTTGCAGTAAATACATCTGGCGGGAATAGAGGTCTTAGCATCGAGTCACTTAGAGAAGAACTGAATAATAAAGGAAGTACTTTAGATTATGGGAAATCCATATCCTTATCAGGTAACTATATTGTTACATGGTATTATAATATCTTCTGTAAAAAAGGCAGTAAATTTGAGAATGCACTGACTTCCTTCCGTAATGGTTTACGTCAAATTGCTAGTGATATTGTTATCGAAAAGGGTTTTATTGAAAAAAGCTCCTATTTCCAATATAAATTATCTCGATTTTTATCACCAAAAAAAGTAGTTGAGGATACCAGACCATGGGATAGTGAATTTAATGCAGATGAAAATTGTAATGGTTGTGGCATATGCTCTAAAGTATGTCCAGTTCAAAATATAAGAATAGTTAACCATAAGCCAGATTTTCAGCATAATTGCCATAGATGTATGGCCTGTATACAATACTGTCCAAGAAATGCTATTAGATACAAAAATAAAGTTATAAAGAAACCGAAATATTTTCATCCGGATTTTCCATCAAAGAAAATGATAGCTTTTGTCAACCATAAATAATAACTGAGAACCTTTAGGAAAACAATCACAACAATGAGAAAAGCCTGTAAACAATTCTGTTTACAGACTTTTCTTATTGGCATAACATTTTCTTATCCGCAATACCGTTTTTGTTAATGAAGATACTTTTTAATTTTATCAACAAACGCCACCGTATGTTTTAACACTTCCGTCGGCTTTAAAAGTAACGGTCATATATCCATCGTTAGTATTAACCCAAAGATATTGCTTAACGCCGTCCTCATCTATATTGATTAAATAACCCGAGGTTTTGAAAGCGCTTACACAGTCATCATAAGTGTTAATTTCACCGCTTTCCAAGCCGTTAACCGTTGAAAGATCAGTAGCACTGTCGACAAATTCCGCCCTATATTCACTTTTGTAAAAATCCCCCATAATATAAGTAACTAAACCGCTTACCGTGTTAATCCATACCTGTATTTCCAAATCATTTCCGTTTACTGTTATATTGTAATAATATTCGGCTTTGTTCACTCTTGTTGGCTCACCTAGAATAGCGTTAACCTCGTCTTCGGTCATGCCTATTTTCAGTTGGTTGAATTTATCATAGCCGTCACTTTTAACCTTTTTCTTTGTTTTTTCTTGTTTTACGCTACCCGAATTAACTTTAACGCTATCCGAAGTTGTGTTATCATTTGTGACTACATCGTCTGAGCTGCATGCTGCTTGCGACAGAATCATCATGATAATCAGCAAAATTGCCAGTATCTTTTTCATTTTTTATCCCCCTTATTTTTAATATTACAATGTACCTTTATAAGCACATTGCACTTATCATAACCCATTTAAGAGAAAATGTAAAATTAATATTGCTTTTGAATTATTTTCGATTTATTATTCTAGGGACAGTATCTAAAAGGAAGGTTCTCCCATTCTCATTCAGCTTAATCCTTTCCGATAAATTGGCTCAATATACAAATTATAAATTATTGCGGTGTTATTAATGGCATAGTAACAATATCCATATTTATTATGAATAAAATTTTCGCAAGCCTCCTTATCTGCTATTTCTGACTTGCCGTATGGATTGATTAAATTTTTTCTTGACTTATATCTCTTTCTGTGTTATATTAATAAAGTATTTTAAATAAAGATTTGATTTCACATATTTTCGTAGATCATTTTTTGATTTACTGAGATATGTGTTTTTTATTGGAATATAATAAAATTTAAGGAGGTATCTTTCATGAATAAAGGTACTGTAAAATGGTTTAACTCACAAAAGGGCTTCGGTTTTATTTCTGATGAACAAGGCAATGACATATTCGTACATTTCTCCGGACTTGCTATGGATGGATTCAAAACAATCGATGAAGGTCAGGCTGTAACGTTTGATGTGGCAAAGGGTGCACGCGGAATGCAAGCAGTTAATGTTAACATTGCTTAATTAGTACTTGGCGCTTTGAAAAGGATCACTTTTAAGTGATCTTTTTTATTGTCACAAAACCCGTAATAAGTTGCCTACTTCCAATCCGCGCTTTTAGCTATTCCGTTGCCGGATGAATTGATTAAATTTCATCTCCCCAACAATCCCTACCAGTTTCCATTATCTAATTTACATTTCCTTACCATTGATAAATACAAACATTTGTTCTATAATTTATTTCACATTATAAAATTTATTGAGGTGATCCCATGTCGCCAGTCTTTGGCTACCATCCAACTACAAACCGTAATACCTTACAATATGGTTTACCTACTTGCACATCCGTTACGTTTAACCCTGCCGGTGACTTTAAGCCGGTTGCTTTTGGTGTGGAGATTGATGGGATGAGATATCGGTATAAACTCAAATCTGCTAATATTAACAAGGATAAAAATGGTGTGTATGCCTTTGACTGTGAATATGTAGACCTTGGCAGGATTAAGACTGTGCGGCTGATATTTGATGTTATACGGTGCCGTTGGACGGTTGGTTGAGTGCTGACTATTATTTGACTAAACCTATTTCTCGTACTTCCATTCTGTTTCAACTTATTTCAACTCAAAATAAAAAATGGCTCAAAACCGCATAAACAAAGGGTTCTAAACCATTTTCAGAGCGGAGACGGTGGGATTCGAACCCACGAGCCCCGTTAGGGACTACCTGATTTCGAGTCAGGGCCGTTATGACCACTTCGATACATCTCCAAATTAATATTTATTTCTTACTAAATGTTATTATAAGCATTTCCACTCCGATTTTTTCAAGCATTCGTCCTGTTTTAATCTGTTCCTCCAGGTCGGTAGCAAATTCCAATGCGTTCTTTAATTTAATCGAAGTAAAATTCTTTGATTGAGTCAAATATTTATTAACCGAAAAAGGAGGAATTCCTACTTTTTCACTAATTGAAGCTTGGCTAAACCCCAATGTCTGTAGATTCTTAACCTGTAGTAGTATATTAAAATGCCTTGTAATCAGAAATAAGATGGATAGCGGTTTCTCTCTTACAGATAACAGATCATAATACAGGGATAGAGCTTTACTTGATTGTTTGCTTCCAATGGCATCTATCATCTGAAATATCTTACCTGTGATCTGAGTTGTAACTACAGCATCGATATCTTCCTTTGTGATAACTGCCCGATCCAGTACATAGCTGATTATTTTCTCTACCTCATTACAGATGTTGACCATATCCGTTCCGATTTTATCAAGCAGATAAACAACCATTGCTTCGGTAATCTTCTTGCCTTCCTGTTCCATCAGCGATACTACAAACAACTTCAGATTCCGTTCATCAAGTCCATTCATTTCGGAAACCGTGCCATGATCACGAAGCATCTTAAATAATTTATTCCGTTTATCAACTTCTTTTTCGATAAATATGATAATCGTACTCTCCGGTATCTGGGCAAGAAGCTCGCTAAGCTCGCTTTGACTCTTAAACAAACCACTACCTTCTACCACGATCAAACGATGGTCACTAAAAAACGGCAAGGTCTGTGCGGACTCAGCAATTTTTAGGGGCAGGGCATCCTTCCCTTCAAAATAGGAATAATTCATTTCATTATCATCTTTTAATATGGCGGCTTTCAGCTTATCACGATAAAGTTTCTTAAGATATTCTTCACTTCCATATAAAAGATAGAGCTGCTTGAAGCTTCCTGTCTTAATATGCTCTTTGATTACCTTCATAATAAAATCCTTACTCCATTATAACATAGCTATTTCCACAGAACATTATCTATTCTACCTAATTCATATGTAAATTGCAAGTATAAAGATTAAAATAATTAAGTTTTGAGTTACAATACAGTTACAATATAGACTTACAGCTAAACTGTGACCGTTTTATTTCACAGGACCAAATTTACTTAACGGCTTTATTCTTAAAATCACTCGGCCGCCTATATTACTGCGTTTTACATTTGCCACCTCATCCGTCCGGCTGTCCCTACTGATACTTCTATTGTCTCCTAATACAAAATACTCATCATCTGCCAATTTAATCGGCTCTACTGCTCTGCCCGAATTAATAATAGGATTCTTTCCGTAGTTTTCCTTTAGTACCTTACCGTTGATTAATATATCGCTTCCTATAATTTGAATCGTTTCACCCGGAAGTCCTATAATTCTCTTAACATAATAATCACCGTTTTTCTTTCCAAAAGGATAGAATACAATAATATCAAAACGTTTTAGCGCATTAAAATGATAGCTTATCTTCTCAACGTACAGCTGATCACCATTATGCAATGTATTCTCCATCGAGGAACCATCAACAACAGTACGTTGCAGCACATAATTAGGGATAATGTAAATACATACAAAAATGAGTACTGCATAAAAAAGAAGATCGAATAATAATCCTTTTTTATTATTTACTTTTCCCTGTACTTCTGATTTTACCGCGGTATACTCAAAAGGCTCTTCAAAAACCAACTCATCCGCTGCTTCAGTGAGTGATTTATCTTCATCATCAGAGTAATTATCTGTATTGCCAATTTCTGAAGTAACATCTTCCTCCGGATTATTTAACATCCAATCACCCTTTCCATTCCTGATTTTAAATACAAACACTATAAAGCACCTTCATACAGGATGGTACGAAAGTGCTGTTAAATACTTTAAATATTCACTATATATTTAATATGATAGCTTACAGGGGATTCGTATTGTTATCAACTGAATTGTTTTCTTCTTCGTCTTTCTCATCATCACCGACGATTTTAACCTTAGAACGGTATAATTCTTCTACCGCAATTGATAACGGCTTGGGATAAGTAACATCCAGAAGAGGTTCTGCACCATCAATGATTTGTCTTGCGCGTCTTGCAGTTGCGATAACGATAGAATATCTACTGTTAACTACTGGCTGCTCTCCGGGCTCAACCTCGCTGTTTACTACTTTCATTAAATCTGTATATGATGGATGTAACATAATTAGTTCTCCTTCCTATTAATTCATTTTATTATGGTTTCATTAATTTATTACTATTATTACGATATGTCTTATCCTCTATCGTCACAGGTAAAAGTCTCCTGCTGCTCTGATATGTCCCTCTGATTCACTCTACCGGCAATCGTTTCAGGTAGCAGTGAAGATAAAATCAAATGCCCACTTTCCATAACGATAACTGCCTTTGTTCTTCTGCCGCAGGTTGCATCAATCGCCATACCATTATCCTTGGCCGTCTGAACCATTCGTTTGATTGGTGCCGCTTCCGGACTGATGATACTGATTATTTTATTAGAATTAACAACATTTCCAAAGCCCACATTAATTAACTTATTCAAAGTTATTCCTCATTTCAGTAGCTTCTATTCGATATTTTGAATTTGTTCTCTAACTTTTTCAATTTCTGTCTTTAGATCAATCGCTTTATTCGTTACCTCAAGGTCATTTGCTTTTGATAGTATTGTATTTGCCTCACGGTTCATTTCCTGAGCAATAAAGTCAAGCTTACGTCCAATATTCTCACTGTCCTTTAAGGTATCCTTCATATTTATAATATGGCTTCTTAAACGTACTGTCTCCTCGTCTACACAAATCTTATCCGCAAATATAGTTATCTCTGTTACCAGAACACTCTCATCCACCTTCGTGTCACCTAAGAGCTCCGCTACTTTTGTCATCAGCTTATTGCGATATTCTGTAACAATCTCAGGAGACCGCAGTTCAATAAAATCCACTAATTTAAGCATACTATCAAGCTTTGCATTAATATCTTGCTTCAGATGTTCGCCTTCCGTGATACGGGTTTCAACGAATTTAACTGCCGCAGTTCTTATCGCTTCTTCGACAAGCTCCCACAGTTCCTTTTCATCTATCGTCTGTTCTTCAAGCGTTAATACCTCAGGATATCTAGATAATGATGAAATACGGACATCATTTTCCAATCCAAATTCCTCGCTCATCTTATTAAGGTTCGCATAATACTCTCTTGCCAGATCAGCGTTATACTTAACACATATATTATTCTCCGTATAATCCTCGTATGTAATATAGATATCTACTTTTCCTCTGCCAACATACTGTTTTAGCAGATTACGGATTCCCGCTTCAAAAAAATTAAGCTTTTTCGGCATCTTTATTGAAATATCACAATATCTGTGATTAACCGCTTTCATTTCTACCGTAATTTTACGATCAACACCGGCTATTTCACATCTTCCAAAGCCTGTCATACTTTTTAACATAGCAGCACACTCTTTCATATTCAATAATCATGGCGACCTTCGCTGCCATAATTTTATTACCAGCAATTTATTACGAGAGATTCAACAAGGCAATTTTGGGCAAATTAAGCCTCCCGAATCATTTATATTCAATTCATTATAATTGATATGGGAGGACAAGTCAAGTGACCCAATTTTTATTTTATACCTTTTTATTTTATACCGCAGTAAATTTGAGGAGATTACCAGTATAGTAATCTCCTTCAATAATGACTCCTTATAGCATCTAAAATTATTTTGTTAACTGCATTAATAAATGCTAGTGCGCTGGCTTTCAGGACATCCTGTTCGAACGCTTTTCCAGTCTTTCATCAGAGAATTAGTGGAAAAGTTTATGAACTGCTTCACGATTCGCGCGTGTGATTGAACGTACTAGAGGAACATTTTTAGGACATACTTTTTCACAAACCATAACTTTACCACATTTTGACACACCATCATTTCCCATAATTGATTCAAGTCGTTCTTTACTGCTTTCTTTTCCAAGCGGATGATCATTCATCGTTACCACATGTGCAATTGCTGAAGGACCAATATATCTGCTTTGGGATTTGCTAGTGCGTGGACAAGCATCATAGCAGCTACCGCAGTTAATGCATTTTGCATAGGAATACATTTCATGCTGCATTTTCTGCCCATATTCTGTTTTTGAGCCGAATAATTCATCTGTTTCAACCCAATTTTTAACCTTTGATAGTGATTGGGATATCCTGCTTCTGTCAACCGTCAAATCTTTGATAACTGCAAATTTGTTCAATGGCTCTAGAATAATCGGATTTCTCAGAGAAGAAGCCGGTAAATCAGCTACTAATGTTGAACAAGATAATCTTGGTATTCCATTAATTCTTATAGTACAGGTTCCGCACATCTCTTCTTTGCAGTTACATTCATGATGTACCGGCACAGAATTGTTTGCGGGATTTTCCAAGCGAAGCAGAAGGGAGAGTATTGTATCGTCATCACCATACTCTAGCTGGAACTTCTCCCAGTATGGATTATCTATCGGTGAAGCCTGTCGTTTCATTTTTATATAAGCTGTCTTTCCATATGACATGTTCATTCTCCTTTCCATATCATTCGGCTTTGTTGTATTGCGGATGCAAAATCGAAACATCAACAGGCTTGTATCGCAGTGTTATCTTTCCATTACTATAGCTTACTATCGTTGTTTTTAACCAGTTTGAATCATCGCGATTAGGAAAATCCTGTTTATAATGCGATCCTCGGCTCTCATCACGTGCAAGAGCGGCGGTAACAATTGATTCTGCCAATACTATGCATGGACGAAGTTTTCTGAGTGCAATTATTGAAGAATTTGCCCAAGTACCCTTATCAGGAGAAGAGATATTATACCAGCGCTCATGTAGCTCCTGAATTTTTGACAATGCTCTCTTCAGATTAGCGTTATTTCGTACAATTCCAGCATTTTCAGTTAAAATCTCTCCTAGTTCCTTCGAGATATTTTCAGTACTTTCATTACCGGTTCGTTTCAAATAACTGCCTATCTCACTATTACAGTCAGATAACGTTTTTGAAATCCAAGATGTATCATTTGAATAAGGCGTATTTGGTAATGCATCACACTCATAGTCATAAAGAATCGTCTTTGCCGCAATATATCCGCTGTATGTAGCAGATAAAAGCGAATTCCCACCCAGACGATTACCACCATGATACATAAAATCACATTCACCACAAGCATAAAGTCCTTGTATCTCTGTTCTATGCTTATTATCAACAAAAATTCCGCCCATTGAATAATGTGGTGCAGGATAAACTTTCATAGGTGTTTTTCTTGGATTTTCTCCGCTAAATTTTTCATATAGATCTATAACATTTGATAGCTTTCGCTCCATAATGTCTTTAGACAGATGCGTGATATCTAAATACACCTGCTGCTTTCTGTCAACCCCAAGTCCCATTTCATTGACCACTTTATAAATGGCTCTTGATGCAATATCACGAGCTACAAGATTGCCCATGTCGGGATACATTTCTTCAAGGAAATACCAAGGCTTTGAATTTCTTGGGACCCACATCCGTCCTCCGTCACCGCGCACCGATTCACTTATAAGACGCGGTTTATCCCCCTGTGCCATTGTCGTCGGATGAAACTGGACAAACTCAGGATTTGCAACTGATATACCTTGTAACAATAACTCTCCGGCAACTGCACCGTTTGATAATACAGCATTCGTCGTCCGTCCATAAAGGTTTGAATATCCGCCGGATGCAATGATGAGTGCCGAACTGATGTAGGTTTCCAGCTTCATGGTATAGATATCCTGTACAATACATCCATGACAGTGTCCGTTTTCATCAATGAGCGCATTTACAAAATCTTTTCCAGAAATTCTTTTGATAAGACCTTGTTCTTCAAAGCGTCGTGCCTGTCCATCAAGTGCATTTAGCAGTTGCAATCCCGTTGTTGTATCAGCATAATGTGTCCTCGGATATTTGGAACCACCAAAAAATCTTGTATCGGGTGAGCCGTCAGAATGACGGTTAAACGCAACCCCAATCCTGTCATACATTGCTATAATCTGAGGAGCAAATTTGCACATCTCCATGACCGCAGTTTGATCTGCAAGCCATGCACCGCCTATAATTGTTTCGGTAAAATGTTTCATTATAGAGTCATCTTCACGTGGCTCAGCTGCGTTTATTCCTCCCTGTGCCATACAAGATGCAGATCGTATCGATTCAAAATAAGAAAGCATGGTAACGGAAACCCCGGATTGTGCCAATATAATAGCAGACATCAATCCGGATATTCCGTTTCCTACGACAATAACATTTAACATCTTAATTCCACCCTTCCTATATAAATAAAATGATAATCTGCATAACAGAAATGACCGCAATAAACCAAGACAATATCTTTACTGAAAGCTTCGTGCGCCTAGATACACTAATCCCCAATGTAATACATGCATTGAAAAATCCTTTTGCAATATGAAAAGAACCCAGAATAGCTATCAAAGTAATGCCTATGAAGAATACTGGAGAATGTGCTGTACTTTTACCGGCCGGCTTTTGAAGAGCATCTATTACAATAAATGCAGCCGCCGCAGATATTATCTGTAGATAAAACAGTCTCTTTTCTCTTGATATTTTTTTTATGTTGTAATTTGTTAAAATGGCATAGTACAACCCAATTATACCGTGAAGCATTACCAAACCGCATAAAGCCAAAAGAATAGTATCAAACAAACCGCCCGGAGATTGTTTTAAGGCACCTACAATTCCTGACAGGTGTTCCGTTTTCCCTGTTAGTAATGCCACGACATCATTCGAGTGATTTACAAAAGTAACTATGATTTGATAGATACCTCTAACCATTAATAACAATATAAATAAAAATCCGATGGCAGAAAACAGTATTCGAATCACATATGCGGTTGGAAACTTAACTTGATTTTTAACTTTAGAAATAATAATTACCTCCTCTGCATTATCTGTATTCAGGTAGTTTCCTCAGTTTTCGATATAAGTAGCGGTCTTGCAAAATATGCAGCTTTTCCAATCTTGCGTACTATCGTTTTCTTCCGTAGTATATAACTGGCAACTATATAGAGATACAAATTAATAAATGGTTTTGATACAAGGGTGAATGCCTCCTCAGGAATTTCTCTACTATTCGAAATCGATTCTACAATCATATCCAGTGACTTAATTAACTTTTTGTATATTCGTTTTGATTTGTATAGATTATCTTCTGTAAATAACATTCCCGGAGCAACAGCGATACCACCAAGCCAGTCAAATCCCATCTCATCCGCAAACAGACGGCATACTTCAATTGCAGATTGATTCGCTGAGACTTCGGCAAATCCACTATTTGTAATTACAAATATTTGTTTTTCTCTGACTGATAACTTATTCCTGAATTGATAAATCAACTCAAATAATTGTACAACCAAGCCCGGAACCGAATTTTCATAAATGGGCAAGGACAGTACAATCACATCTGATTTATCTAGGTGATCAACAATACGGGATTCATCCTTGATTTCCTTACTAAGGATTACTTTATCGGTGGAAACACCATTGAAATTCAATTTATCAATAAGATATTTTGCAATGGCATTCGAACTGCCTTTTTCTGCCCTTGGACTACATGAAATTATCAATGCATTACGTTTCATTAATTTGACATCTCCTTTCTATATTTGAAGCCACTCTCCTAGATCATTTACATTTTCATCGTTGTTGATTATATGTACGCGAGCTTTATCACTTATTCGAAACAAATTACTGTTTTCAATAAATTTCGTAAATTCATTTATACAAAAAACACTACTATTTTCAGCAATACCGATGAATATAAGACGGGGATATTGCTTGTACCGTTTTTTCATAACCGAATGATGATTTTGTATTATCTGATAAGGTAAGAATAAAGGCTCTGTTCTGTCCAGAAAATTTTTTATCAGGGAATTGCCGCAGCCGAATGCAATTGGAGCAATTATAATCGCAATATCGCTATTAATGTATTGCTTTAGAATCTCATTAACGCCATCCTGAATGACACATAATCCGGGTTTAACTGTTAGACATACATCGCAGGCTCTGCACATATGCAGCTTTTTATCTTTTAAATCATTCCAATCATATGTAGAATTTGCAAGCTTTAAGTTCAATTGTAAAGCTTCAATCGCTGTTGTTTCAATTGTATTATATTTTTCGCAGCCATTAATGACCGTTATTTTTTTAACAGTATTTTTCATAATAATTCAATCTCCATTTCCAAACAAGCACAATACTCACCATTACATTTAATTTTTTATATCTGTGATATAAAACTTGTTATGCCATTCAAATGGTATTTGTTTGCAAGTTCAAGCATTGTTTTTAATTCTTCATGATCTGTTACATTGCTAAGTATGGATGAAATCAATTCAATGTATTTCTCATAAATCAAATTAATAATACTTAGGTTTTCTCTCATATTAAAATTTAAATTCTGACCATAATTCGTAATATAAATATCTGTCAAAAAATCTACTAATTCTTTCTTGGCATTTTCATATCTTGTCCCTTTACATCCGCTAAATATTATAACGAATAACATACGGTTTTCAATTATAAAGCTGGTAAATTGCTCATTATTCGATAAATGCTCATTCGGTCTGTCATTCCTGCCTTTCCAACCAACTATTTTGTTAGTTAACTTTTCTTGGAATGAATCAAAAAAATCTTGCGATATTAAGCTATAGAAAATATCTTCTTTTCCTTTATAGTACCTATAGATGTTACCGACAGATACTGCTGAAATTTCAGATATATCTATAATCTTTGTATCTTGGTATCCTTTCTGGAAAAATACTTTTAAAGCAGCATTATCAATAATCTCTTTTACTGTATCTTTTTTATACTGTGCCATAATACCTCCATTAGCGAATTGTTAATTCTCTTTTGATTTTAACATAATTATTCCACTTGTCAATAGATTATTATTCAAATCAAAACCATACACATTTTATACCGCAATTACCAAGGTATTAAATCCGTGATAGCGAAGATAAAGTTCTAATAATGC
>JAEWMT010000006.1 GCA_023393095.1 Bacillota bacterium | reverse complement strand
GGTTCAAAGGCTCCCTGTTTAATCTGATTGCACAAGGCCCAAAGGGTTCTTACCGTAATCCGCTCCATCCTCTTAATCAGATATTCACTACGCTTTGTACTCCTTAAGAAGGAATTCTCATACTCCTCCACCGCATGGGTAACGCTTTCTACTGCCCATTCCTCCCGTACATCATCCGGAATCGTATGCCAGGTATATTCGCCTGCATCCAGTCTCTTAGAAAAATGGTCAATCGCATTATGAAAGATATTACCGATGTCTGGAACTGCTAGTTTATATTCCTGCCTCTCCTCCAGAGATAGTCCATAGGATAGAAAATGTGCAAAAGCACAGCCTGCATAACGCTCCAATCTAGTTACGCTGCCCCTTAGCTCCATTCCGTAAATCAATCTAGCCGCTTCCTTTGAGATACCTCTCTCTGTATTAATATAAAAAGCTCCATTTACCATTTGATCCAGAATGTAGCTGGTGCCTTCTCCCGAGCGGTAGTACAGATAAAGCTCCTTCCATAGATCAGTAGTTTCCTTCTGATGATAATCCCTAAGTCCCTCTGCCAGACAGGAAAGGCCGTCATCCCTTAAAACATGCTCTACATCCTGTATGTCTTCATCTTCATTTTTCATAGAAAGCTTAGGAAATAATTGTTTCAGTTTACCAATTAAAAAGGATGGGTTAACTGCTTTCCCCTCATCATTCACTTTATGGTAAGTTATGTAGAGCTTATTTTTTGGCTTTGTCATATTTAAATATATATAAAACTGCTCTTGAAATGCCTGCTGCCTTTTGGTCGGTGCAATTTCAATATCATTACTAATCAACACCTCACGCTCCATATCGGAAAGAATTCCACCACTACTAATCGCTCCAGGGATAATTCCTTCATTTACTCCGATGAAGAAAAGCGCTTTAATATCCTTCAGTCGGGTACGTTGTGTATCTCCTACGACCACCTCATCCATACCCGGAGGAATTAGACCTACTTTAACTTCAACAAAACCAGTATCAAGAATTTCTCCAAATTCCTTTAGGCTGCAATGCTCATCCCCCAGTAAAAGTACCATCTGATCATAGAGCTCCATCACAATACGATATACCTGTTCATATTCTTTTGCGTCCAAGGGCTGATGGTTCTCGATAAAACGAATCCGATAATCCTCAAGCTTTCGCTCCACCTCTAAACGGACTCCAAGCTCATAAAGCGCAGCGGTATATTCCCTTAACGTCTTATCCTTATCCTTCAGGGCTTCATAGAGAGGTATGATATCCTTCATAAAACAGTCTCGGATTTCATTGATCTGCTCCAGACTGACTTGTTCCCGGCTACGGTAACCCCTAGTAAATGGCTCATTCCAACGTTTAAATCCACGTATTCCGGTTGCCAGAATGTAGTTCTCCAGCAAATCAATCTCTTCTGTAGAAATATCAGTAAGCCCGGTTCTCAGATACCTAAAAACCCCCTCATAACTGAATTCCTCACTGACAATGACTAGTGCAGAACGTAGCAGCTCCACAAATGGATTCCCCAGAATATCCTTTTTATAATCAATAAAGCATGGTATCTGTGATAGTGCAAAGCTTCTCTTTGCAATTCGTCCATACTCTTCAATATTTCCTGATACAACAGCAATATCCTTATAACGATATCCCTCTTCCCGAACGAGACGCTTAATTTCTCTTGTTACAAAAGCAATCTCCGCTTTGTCATCCTTAGCCGCATGGATAGAGATATCCTCCTGTTCCTCTTCATAAGGTTGATATGGATAACGGAATAAATTATGCTCCAATGCCGCCAATGCCGATGAATTTATAAAACGGTATGGTATCTCTAAATCACTTTGTTTAGTGTAAATAGGCGGCTCCACGATTACCTGTGCTTCCTTAGACAGTTTGTTCAGCTTATCTATTGTCTTCTTGCTAAGGTCAAAAAGCATATGCTCTTGCTTCTCATTGTCCAGCTTTTCACGGCTGTCAATGGTTACGGTAATCATAACCTTCTTTGCATTTATAAGCATTTTTTCAAGTAGCTGATATTGACACGGAGTAAACCCTGTAAACCCATCCAGGCAGATAACGGAGTTTTTAAGCCATTTTGATTGATCAATTACCTTATTTAATATCGTATAAATTTCCTCAGCAGTAATATAGCGTTCCTTCATAAAGCTTTGAAAACCCTCATATACCGTAAGCAAATCCGTTAGCTTCGCTTTTAACACAGGCTTTTTCTCGGCAATCTCCTGCATTTTTTTAATATCTTCCAGCTGAATATTATATTGATAAAACTCAGAAAGCATGGATTTTAGTTCACTGACAAAGCCAGGCTTTTTGACATTTGTACCAAAAAGAATCAGTTCCTTACGTTTCTCTGCCACAACCTTTCTGAGTACCATACTTTTACCGGTGTCCTCAAGGACTGGGTAATCACCGCCTCCGACTTCCTCGAAAATGCGGTAGGCAAAGCGCAGAAAGCTAAGGATATCTACATTCATAACTCCATGCTCCGGATGCATTGCAACGATATCCTTCTGGGTCTGCAAAGTAAACTGCTCTGGTACGATGACCAGATAATTCGTACCGGGGTTCTTCTTTGATTGTTTAATAATCTCCTGGTAAAGCTGATGGGATTTACCTGCTCCCGAGCTTCCAAGAAAAAGCTGTAAGGACATAATATATCTCCATTCTTGCCACAGCCCACAAATTATGGGCTGCAAGCACAAAATTAGCCGTGTGAAAAATTAAACACTAACGCCCATGTTTTTTGGGCATAAATCCTTAAGAATAGATGCCTTTGCTATTCTTCATAAGCCTCATATATGAGGCTTTGGGCTCGCATTTGCGAAACTATTTACATTTATACCTCCATTCATGGAATTTATCTGCATAAATTGTACGATCAGCTAATAAATATATAATAAGAATAAGACAGGAAGCAACTCATGCTTCGGAGGACAGAGATGGCAAAGACAAAAATAGTCGTTATCCAATTAAAAGAAATCATATATACTGTGATTTTTGCAGCATTAGGTATTTTACTAATACTACTTCTTATTTTTATGTTCCGGGGTGGTAAAGACAAAGATGTAGCTTCAAATGGTACCGACTTGTATACTCCAGGAGTATATAATTCTTCCATCACCCTGAACGATACTTCATTTAATTTGGAGGTAGTAGTTGACAGTAGTCATATTAATTCTGTAACAATCCAGAATATTGATGAATCAGTCACAACATTTTTCCCGCTGATTGATCCCTCCTTAGAGGATATCAAACAGCAACTTTATAATGGCGTTCCCATTGAACAGATAAAGATAAAGGAGAATCAGCAATATACTGAACAACTTCTTATTGAAGCAATCCAAACTGCACTGGATAAAGCTAAAATAAAGAAAGATGATGAAAAGAAAAAATAATCCATATTCATGCTTAATCCGTATATGTATCTGAAATTAGTCATAGGAATGCAGTACATAATCAGGCAAATTCTTTGAATGGGACTATTGTTAACTATCGTTCAGTGCTATAAGGGGTTCTGCATATTCCCTATAATGCACTGTTTGGAAGACATGTTATTGACTTTGTATGTCAAATGAGATTTATATGCGAATTTGACATACAAAATCGATAATGTGTCTTTTATTTATAACTGCTCCATTTCCTTCATCCAGAGTACTGCGGATGCATCACTGGGCATTCTTAAATCACCTCTTGGTGATACAGAAACACTTCCGACCTTTGGTCCATCTGGAAGGCAGGAACGCTTGAATTGCTGTGAGAA
Source organism: Bacillota bacterium (assembly GCA_023393095.1). GTDB lineage: Bacteria > Bacillota > Clostridia > Lachnospirales > Lachnospiraceae > Mobilitalea. The sequence goes on along the minus strand of JAEWMT010000006.1, from coordinate 8,218 downwards.
AAATCTTCGGTAGAAAACCTTCAGCCATTTATGGATTATCTCATCCGTATAACTGTCTGAAAATGCTTCTTTTGCCAGACGATAGACCTTCGTTGGCTTAAATCCGAATCTTAATATATAATACAAAAAGAAATCATGCAACTCATAAGGACCGACAATATCCTCCGTCTTCTGAGTAATCTCTCCTTCACTTGGCGGAAGCAGCTCCGGGCTTACCGGAGTATCAAGCACATCTGCCAGAACCTCCTGAAGCTTCTTATCCTCCACCGTATCGGCATAATAAGAAACCAGATATCGAACCAATGTCTTGGGAACAGAGGAATTCACACCATACATTGACATATGGTCTGCATTATAGGTTGCCCATCCAAGCGCCAACTCTGACATATCTCCGGTCCCTACCACAAATCCGTTATACTTTCCAGCAAGATCCATCAACACTTGGGTGCGTTCTCTTGCTTGGCTATTTTCAAAGGTCAGATCATGTTTGTTCCTGTCATGTTCGATGTCTCTAAAATGCAGTTCGACTGCTTCTCTAATTGGTATCTCCTTCAAGGTTACACCAAGGCAATGTGCCAGGGTAACTGCATTGTGATATGTTCTGTCCGTAGTACCAAAGCAGGGCATTGTTACTGCAATAATCCCTTTCTTATCAAGACCCAGCATATTAAATGCCTTATAGGTAACCAGCAGTGCCAGTGTGGAATCCAGTCCTCCTGAGATACCAAGCACTGCACATTTTGTTCCTATATGTGCTAACCTGGTCTTTAGGCCAATTGCCTGAATATTCAGGATATCCTTACAGCGTTTATCACGATCTGCTTTCACGGATGGAACAAAAGGAGAAGGATCTATATATCTGGTAAGAGGAATCTCCGGCAGTTCCTGATTACCCTTCCCAAAGGAAAATGTTATAATATGATATGGTATCGAATTATGGCTGTAATACGAATTCATTCTCCTACGCTCATTTTTTAATTTTCCTAAATCTATTTCACTTGAAATAATTCCATTTTCAAAGGTATTTGCTTCCGCTAACATTAAGCCGTTCTCAGCTATCAGATTGTGTCCTGCGAAAACCACATCCGTGGTTGACTCACCTTCTCCCGCATCACTGTAGATATAACCGCAGATTAGTCTTGCCGAATGGCTCTTAACCAACTCTCTGCGGTAAGCATCCTTACCGGTTAGCTCATCACTTGCTGATAGGTTTGCTATCACTGTGGCTCCGGCGATACAATGCTCTATACTCGGTGGCTTGGGTATCCAAAGGTCCTCACAGATTTCAATCCCGAGAACAAACTCCGGGAGATTACTGCATTTAAATAGCAATCGGGAACCAAAGAGAACTTCCTCCCCATCAAAATCCACCGGTTCAGGCTCCAGTATTCCCGGTGTAAAATGTCTTGCTTCATAAAATTCCGTGTAGTTTGGTATATTCATTTTCGGAATAATTCCAAGAAGCTTTCCACCCTGTATTACTGCTGCAGTATTATAAAGCTTACCAAAGGCAGCAAAAGGGAAGCCGACAACAACCAGAAGTTCCTTACCTTCCGTATATTTCACTATATTTTTAACACTATTAATTGCGCCATCTAATAAAGTATCCTGCAAAAATAAATCTCCACAGGTATACCCGGTGATACACAACTCAGGAAATACAACTAATTTCGTTCCCAGTTGTTCTGCTTGATTAATTAATTCGATTATTTTTCCGGTATTATATTCGCAATCTGCAACCTTGATAACCGGAGTTGCTGCCGCGACCCTTATAAATCCGTGCTTCATTGGGCGCCTCCTCATTAGCCTTGTTATTTTGGGTATCATAAACCAATATAAGTATTGACACTAATACCATTAGATATATATGACCTTAGCTGAAAATTGATTTACGACATCAAACCCTATATATTCAGTTATTAAAATTCATTATAAATTTTCAAATAAAAAAAGACAAGATAATTCGTAATAAAGAACAAAAAGTAAATAACAAAAGCGCCTGAAGAACAAAGAATGTGATCGCACATTCTCCGCGCCCGAGCGGGTTACGTAGTAACATACTTCCTTACCGCGAGGTGCGCATCCTGCACGGAGTGCTTTTTATTTCATAGGACGCAATTTCCTATGAAATAAAAAAAGCGGCTTTCAGCCGCTTTCCTCTTTCGTAATATACCCAAAATGCCGTTTCCTGTATTTTGACTCCTAGCTAAGCTAGGTGGGTAACCGCACATAAGCTTCTGCCTTCCACTGCAAACGGTGGCCTGACATCCACTTAAGAATGTAGGAATCCCATATTATATCATGTAGGTTCAAAATTGCAGGAGTATCGAACATCTCAGGAATTTCATTAAACTTATTATAACCTATAATCTACTATTTTTCAAGATTATTATCATTGTTTTACTTGGTAAATATAAGTTGAAATGTAATCCATTTACTCGCACATAGTATCATCCATATGAAGCTTTGGGAAAGTAAAGATAAATTCTGTTCCTACTCCGGGGGTTGAATCAACTTCAATAGTTCCATCATGTTTGATTGCAATCTGCTTTGCGATAGCAAGTCCCAGACCGGTTCCGCTCGCATTCTGACGCAGATTGGATTTATAAAATTTCTCAAAAATATTAGGTAAATCGGAAGCTTCAATTCCGACTCCTTCATCTCTTATCGTTACTTTTATTTTGTCCGTGTTTGATAATTTTATGTGTATGGTTTTATTTTCCTCTGAAAACTTAATTGCATTATCAAGTATTACGATAAACATCTGTCTAAGGCGATCATAATCTCCTAAGATCATGGAAATTGGATCATCGTTATCTATTTCAATTGTTATATTTTTCTTTTCCGCAATTGCTCCAGCACTTCGCAATATATCATCAAAAACCTGATGTAAACTGACAGGCTCCTTTTCAATTACAAAATCAGGATTTTGCATCTTGGATAAAATCAACAAATCACCAACTAGACGCTCCATAGATTTACATTCAGTCAACATACGATTATAATACTGACCAACCTTCTCCTCATCCTTAACCACACCATCCACCAGAGTCTCGGTATATGCCCTGACGACTGTAATCGGAGTACGAAGCTCATGAGATACATTAGCAAAGAAATCAAGACGCATCTGATCAAGTTTCTTTCTTTCTATATCATTCTCCAGTAACTTCTCCGACAGGATATCTACCGTCTTGGCCAGATCGCCAATTTCATCATGGCGCCTGATCCCCGTCTTACTATTATAATTACCTTCTGCCAATTCCAGTGCGGTATCCCGCATTCTTGTAATAGGAAGGGATAGCTTGGATGCAAAGACGATTACTATGATAAAGGAAATACCGAGAGCCACCACACAGCTGAATGTGATAGGCATTACACTATTAGATACCATTTCATTTGACACTTCCAGCTGCTGTTTTACTAGAATTGCCCCAACCACTTCACCCTTTACCTTAATCGGTTCGCTGACGGTGATAACTGTTGTCTCATAAACATCATCATTACTTAAAGTTTCCCTTGATTTTCCACTCTCAAATGCATCTTTTAAAAAAGGTACATACTGTGAATATTCCGCTGTCGCAAGAATTTCATCATAGGAATCCCCGGTTTCCATCTTTTCTCCCATGGGATTTTTGGCATTAGGGTTTGAAACAGCCCAAATATCCCAGCCATTTATATCCTTTAAGTCATATACCAACTGTATAAAATTAACCTGTTTTCCATTATTAATATTATTACTAGCCTTATCACTAATAATCTTTGCTTGAGTGACCAATTCCTTTACATTATATTTTATCATTGTGTTTTCATACAGTCTCATAAAAATGAAGCCGATTAAAAGAGCTGTTACCACAATCATGATGGCATAATTGAGATATAGCTTAAAAAACAGGCGGTTAAATATATGCACCTTATTCTCATTCTTCATTGGTATCCCTACTTTTCTTCAATCTCAAATTTGTAGCCGACACCCCATATTGTTTTAATATTCCAGGACTTATGCTCGATTGCATCCAATTTTGAGCGCAAACGTTTGATATGAGAATCCACGGTTCTGCTGTCACCAAAATAATCAAAGCCCCACAGGCTGTCTAGAAGATTATCCCTCGTAAACACCTTATTTGGGTTCGATGCGAGGGTCCACATGGTTTCTATTTCTTTTTTCGTTAAGGCGACCTTCGTGCCGCCAATATGTAAGGTATATTCCTCGAGATTAATTTCAAGATTTCCAATACGAAGAACATTTTCCGAGGATGCTTCTTTGGAAGCCTTGGTCATTCTCCTCATAACAGCTCTTACTCTTGCCATAACCTCTCTTGGACTGAATGGTTTTACGATATAATCATCAGCACCGATATCAAGCCCCATTATTTTATCAAAATCCTCACCTCTTGCCGTGATCAGAATAACTGGAACATTGGATTTACTTCTGATTTTTCTGCAGACCTCATACCCATCTTCCTTCGGCATCATGACATCAAGTAGAACAACATCCGGACTATATTGAGAAAACAGCTTGATTGCTTCTTCTCCATCTCCTGCTACAACAGGTTCAAAACCTTCCATTCTGGAGTATGTAGACAAAATATCTGTAATATCACGATTATCGTCAGCTATCAAAATATGCTGCATAGACAATTCTCCTTCCATAGTTCTTTTTACGGTTTATCCTTAGCGATTATTGCTAAGTTTATTATATATTACCTATTAGCATGAAAACAAGTAGAAATACTTATAAATAATAGAAATAGTAAAAATATATAATTACAATATATTAACATCTCTTGCATGGCTTATGATACATTATATTAAAATATTAAAGAAATATATTAAATATTTATTATAAAATCGGTATATTATGACACTATTCTGACAAAAACAAATGGTATTCTTTAGGAAGAATAGATAGGATGTGACATAAGGAATTTCCAGAATCCGGAGGTTTAGCCATGAAGAAAAATTTAATACGCAAATGCTTAATTACACTTGGCTTGCTCCTTTTCTTTACTGTTCTGATGCCGAGCATTCCCAATTTTACGGTGAAAGCCTTGGCTGATACAGGAAGTAAAAAGAGTGATAATTACCGGCTTAGCTTATCAAGTACTACGATTGCAAAAGGTCAAACGCGTACATTAAGAGTTTATAATGTTGGTGAAAAAGCCAGAATTGATTTTAAGTCCGGCGATAAGGAAATTGCTTCTGTTAATGATGATGGTGTAATCAGTGCCAATAAAGTTGGTGACACTGAAATAACTGCAACCATTAAGGAAGGCTCAGATTCAACAAGCTTAACATGTAATGTTACTGTAGGTCCGGCTGCTGTTAGCGTCAGGTTGACTCAATCTATCGTAATTATAGGTTTAGATAGTGTTGAATCATTAGATGTTATATTAAAGCCAGGCAACACCGTGGAAGATGCCAAATACACAAGTTTAAATTCAACTGTTGCATCTGTTACTCCAGGTGGACGCGTTACTGCTAAAAGTTATGGTCTTGCTGAAATACGTGCCTACATTGCTGCTACCGATTCAGACGGTTCACAAAAATATGATTCCTGCGCTGTTATTGTTACAAGTAATGATGATGTTTCCAAATTAGACAAATATTTCAATGAACATACAGAGCTGAACAGTATATCAAACAGTAAGTTACAGAATGCATTGGACCAATTCTTTAATAAGACTTATGATCAGTCATCATCATCAAATCTAATAAGTAGCCTTAATCGTTATTTACACAAAGAATTTAATTTAGACTAATTCATTATGGCGACGCTACATATTGGAAGTAAGTAGTTTCTAATGACAAAGTAATATAGCATAATATGTTAATAATAAGACACGTATTTCTAAATACGTGTCTTATTATTAATTTGAGTAGACAATATTTTCAAGGGGTGCGGCAATGTCAGATACGATATATAGAATCTTTCCCAGATATTATTATCCAACATATTCTGATGAGAAAGTTATTAGCGCGGTCAATACGCTTAAATTAACTTCAACAGAAGATATTACGTTTACTAATTTTGGAAGTGTGCAATTTATTGACTGTGGCGAGGAACCAGAACATATATTTTGTCCGTGGTGCGGACGTGAATTAGACATTGAATTTTGGCAAGTAGCAATGGACAAAGCATATAAGGGTAATTCATTTGGGAGCTTAGGACTTCGAATGCTTTGTTGTAATTTACCATCATCATTAGAGGAACTTATTTATGTAAAGCCCTGTGGATTTGCTACTTTTAAAATTGAGATTCACAACCCAACAGTTATACCGTGTGTTGTTGAACTGCACGAAATGGGAAAATGCTTTGGAAATGCAAATTTTTTCAGGATGATTTCAGCGCATATCTAAATGTCAAATATAATTGGTAATATGGATTAGCTATGTTAAAATAGGTTTAAGTATAATTGTTTTGTAAATATTGTTGTAACGTACGGATACAGAGATAAATTTGCATTAGATGGAGGAGCAATATGGGTTTGTTTAATAATTTAAAAGGAAAAAAAGACACAAAACAGAAAGAGGTTTCAATACAGGATGAAGCAAGTCCTGTGTTGATTGATATGCTGTCGAGATACATGGGCTTTTTATTATTGTTCTTTATTATGTTTTCATTCCACATAGTTAAAACCGATATTGGTAAATCAAACCACAGATCATTAGGAAATGCTATATTGTTAGCTATGGTATAAAATGTAGAACTTATATTTCTGCTAATCTCATAATAAACAAAATCATCCTTTATAATCAATTCGAACAATATATATACCTCCTTAATCCACAGGATAAGCAGTTTTAATAATGAAATCTTTGACATTTACCCACATTTCAATAACGATATCATAAATTTTAGAGTAACCTTTTACAAGTATTCTATCTCCCTGCGTATTAATTAAAGGCCTAGATTAAATAACCCATATTGTTTTACTAAAATAACACTACCATCTGTTAATTTTTTTATTTTATATTCGTTTTCATATATTTTTAAGTTTATTTTAGATACTAAATCATTGCTAAAATAGTTTAAATCTCCTAATGTATCTTTTTCAATACATAATTTTTCTGGTGAAGGAGCTAGTCCCATTAATTCAGTTGCACAGATTCCATAATAAGGTTTCAAGTATAATGCTAATTTATTGAATAATTTAATGAGATATATTACTATTTTTTCCTTATTTATTTCACTTAGCGAATCATAAGCTTCATACCTATCAATAGAAATCTTAACTTCCTTCCAATTCCCTTCACCCTCACAAACCGATACTACTAAAGCTATTTCTCTTTCAAACAATTTTATTCCAAATTTTAATGTAGGAGAATAGTTATTTGAAAGTAAATTTATAATATCATTCATATCATCAAGTGTTTTGTAGATATTCCCGCACTTTTCACTTATAGTATTAGAATCACCAAAATTCCAAATTGGACTATCAATCCAATATGTGTACTCTCCTTGAATATTCTCATTATAGCTTACTCCAGATTGAAAAAGTACATTTATCAGATTAGATAATATTTCTTTAATATTATCATATGATAAATAACAAATTTCGATTTTTGCTCCCATTATTACACCTACTTTACTTTTGGTAAACTTTTGATATAGCTCACTGTTACAGGATTTGTAAGTGAAAATGTTGATACTCAATTACCATTTTTTACAATAGATAAATTTTTACCCGAAATCCAAAACTCACATTTACCGAGCGTCTTCCATGTACCTGTTCTAACTTCTGTAGTATTTTTTAATGCATTCTGTACTATCTTCTTATAAGCAGTAGAACCCCTTTGGATATTGTTAGTCCATAATCAGCAGCATGGTCAACCAATTTCTTACCCAGTTGAGAATCTGCTATTTCAGGAATAATCCTACTCACTCCCTTAATTTTTGCTCCCTTAAATTTCACACCTTTAGCAGTCCCATATACAAATGCACCTATATTTATTACCTCTTCATAAGCACCAGCTAAATGTCTTGCAAATTTTCTTATTACTTTATTACTATAAGTTTTTTTATTGGAAATAATGTACCAGTGTTTGATGACATACTTTAAATCTCCACTTATTGTGTTAATACCTATTTCCTTTAGGTCAAATTCACCTTTGGCAACCATATTAATAGCTGACGTCATGCTTTTTAAGTTACCTATTATATCAAAGCCCATATTTCTTGTAGTAATATTAATACCTTCCCATAAAAATTCCCATGCAA
>JAEWMT010000137.1 GCA_023393095.1 Bacillota bacterium | reverse complement strand
ACACCCTTGGCTTCGGCTGTATCCTTCCCACTGCCGGGCGGATTGGGGACTTTCACCCGTTAGAACGTGTGCCCACCGGGCACACTATGAGTATATGTGCCACTTTATAAAGTGGCACATATATTTTTTACAACGATGTATGTTCCCCTATTTGAAATAGAAAATGGTATAATAAATTTATAAACATAACAGAGGATAGGAGATATAGCGAATGGAAATTGTGAAAATTATTGATAGTGATAAAACAAAGTATATGGATTTGCTACTTATTGCAGATGAACAGGTAAGTATGATAGAAAAATATTTGTATCGTGGTGAAATGTTCGCCTTGTGTGATGATGATGATGTTAAAGCGATTTGCGTCGTTACACAAGAGCAATCAGGCGTTTATGAAATTAAGAATATTGTTACCGTTCCTAAATATCAACGGAACGGATATGGACAATATCTTATCTCATTTATTGCTGATTTTTACAAAAAGTCTGGTAGCGAATTATATGTTGGAACAGGCGATTGCCCTATGATACTTCATTTCTACGAGAAATGCGGATTTACAAAATCACATATTGTTAAAAACTTTTTTGTAGACAATTACGACCACCCTATGTATGAAGATGGACAACAGTTAGTGGATATGATTTATTTAAAAAGACTTCTATAATATGGAGTCAGAACTATCAACTTCACTTTGCTCTTTTGCAAACTCGGGATCACGGATACGACCAACGATAATGATTGCTACGATGTAAATAGTAAATGTAAACACAAATGGAAAGCGGCGGTCAATACTTGATAACCATCCGGCAAAGTAGCCAAATGGCGAGGCAAATGCAATGGTAAAGGACATAATCAATGCATTAATACGAGCCCTCTCCTTCGGATTAATGTTTAGCTGTAGCAAAGCATCTTTACGTGGTACTACAAGGGCACTAGCTACCGCCAAGACAAAGACATATATGATAATAAACGGTATGCTACCGATCGGAGTTAGTATCAGAAGAATCGAGCAAGCAGCATACAATACCAGACCAATCCACATAGGTATTAGGAATTTCACAGATTCCAAGCGGTGCTGTATTCCAATCATAAAAATCAACATTACAGCCGCATTCAAAATAGGGAAAAAAGCTAGATAACGATCTGCTATGGCTAGTCTTTGTGTTACATACAAGCTAAAAAAGTTGGTACTGACAAGATTCGTTATATATAATATCACAGAAACGAAAAGCACTTTCATAATCTCTTTATTCTTTAGCACTTTGGGTATCAAATCCTTGTATTCATATAACATCTGTAAAACAGGGGTATCTTTCGTCTCTGCCATACGAATCTTTCCTTGCCGGGTTTCCTCACAATGCCGAAAAGTAATAAGCACCTTAATCAACATATTTATAGCGAAAACAATATATAAAACACGGATGACCGGAACCACGCTAAAGGAATTTATCAGCAATCCCGAAATTGGTGCAAAAAAGATTGCAACCAAACCGCCTATGTTCGCCCAGGTATATATTCCCAATAAATCCTTGGGATCTGCATCTTCAATTAATAAACAATACCACGCCGTCTGGTTAATCTGCTCAAAACTGTTAAATAAAACTGCAATTAAAAAGAGCCAAATGTTACCTGAAATAGCCCATATCAGGCAAGCAACACACCAGCCAAAGAAATCCCCCATCATGGTTGTAAATTTACGCCCCAGCTTATCGGTAATTATACCTCCAAAGAAGGAAAAAAGCACTTGAACAAACATTGCAACCGTCAGAATTAATCCGATTTGAATGTCCGTTATCCCCTGTGTGTACATATATAATGTAGCAAAAGGTGCGATTAAGTTATATGGAATACCCCAGAGAGGCTCCATCAAAATTAAAATTCTTGGATTTCCTTTGTTGTTTTTTAACAATTCAATTAGTGGGTGTTTCCGTAGAGCTTTTATTTTTTGTTTAATATTCATTGGTTTCTCCATCATACGACTGTTTCTTTATTCATGATTGTACTGTAACGAAGCGACAATTTGACAATATAGTATCAACCTTTTTCCATGCTTCCCTTTTTATTTTAGGTATAATTTAAAAAATTCTTTAATATGCTTTTCAATTAGATTATAAGCCTCATCTAATTTTTCGGTATTGGTATCATATCTGAAAAGAAGTACAAAGATAGGTGAATAAAAGAGCAGTGCCATTATCTCAGGATCGGTATCATCTATTCTACCCTCTTCCATTAATTTCCGAAAAACTTCGGTTTGATAACGCAATGTTTTTTCCAAAAACATCTCCTTAAACATGGTGTTTAATTCCATGCTTTTGTATTGTTCGATGATCATCATCTTGCGGAATTTAGATAATATCCCATCCGTCAGATATAAAGAAAATAATCTATAGTAAATCTTCTGAATAATATCTATCGAAAACTTGGTATTATCCGTTTCTACCTGTCCAATGGTATTAATCAGTTCTTGCTGAAAATAATTTATCCGCTCAGCAGATATTAGAATAATTGTATCAAATATCGCTTGTTTATTTTTAAAATGCTTATATATTGCACTTTCTCGTATTCCAATGGCTTTGGTAATATCTCTTACAGATACGCTACTATAACCATTTACAGAAAAAAGCGATAGTGCCTCGCTTAAAATTCTATCTTTTGACGACATTTGATTCTCCTTTTGGGTAAATAGGTGAATAATTGTTAACACTAATTATAGTTAACAACTGTTCACCCGTCAATATAAAATTCATAAATATTTCAATTTCCATAAATACATAGCAAAAGCCCTGAAACTACTTTCAAGGCTTATTTTATAAACTACTATATAATATTAAGTAGCCGGCTCCACAAGATACTCTCTTTGCCGAAAGCCCAGCATCCCGGCAATCATAGAGACCGGGAACATTCGTATTTCACGGTTCATCTTCGTTACACTGTCGTTGTAGATCAGGCGGCTAGTGCGCATCATGTTTTCAAAGGTCTGCACCGCGTCCATGGATTTGATATACGTTTGGTTTGATTTTAATTCGGGGTATTGTTTCGTTACCATGGCAATCTTACCAAGGGCTTCGGAAATAATCCCTTCCTGACGTATCACATCATCCGGTATTGATTTTGCCGTGATGACGCTTCTTCTTGATTTGATTGTCTCAATCAGTGTTTCGCTTTCGTACTTGGCATAGCCCTTTGTCAGATCCAAAAGAGCCGTCAGAGCTTCAAAACGGCTGGAAAGCTGCACCCCTATCTGGTTCATGGCATTGCTTATATTCTCATCCAGCACCACCAGTCTGCGCTGGGTGGAGATGATCCATAGTACTATACCCGCAACTATTACGATGATTGTGATGAAAGTTGGCAGCATAATAAAATCTCCTTTTTTATTTTTGATGGGCAGACAGACCTTGATTTTGTCCGTCTGCTCATTTTGTAACTTGTATGCGTGATTACTCCAACATCAGGGAATCTTATTCTTCGATTTCGTCTAAAGCGGCACTTGCTTCAGCAATGAATGAGCGGCCTACATCAATGGCTACCGTCAGGGCACCCATAACCTCAGGTGTGAGCGTTTCGGGACTGGCAAAACATTCGTCCGCCTTGATAATTTCATTGGAAAGGTCATTCATAGCAGCGACAAGTTCCTCATCACTCAAAAGTTCGGGGCTTGCATTTACCTTGTCTGCGACTGCATCAAATTCTTCTGCCATGCTCATAAATTCCCCGGCAAGGGCTTGCTGCTCTGCTGTAAATTCCGTTTTCTCGACTTGTACGGGTGTGGGAGTAGCCTCTGCAGGCGCGGGCGTGGAAGTAGCCTTTGTAGGTGCGGCATTGTCTCCTGTGCAAGCTGCAAGGCTCAACGTCATTACAAGTGCCATCATAAGTACCAATAATTTTTTCATTTCAAATCCTCCATTTCTTATGCTATGTGGTGTGCAGGGAACATTCCCTTGCCTTCAATTTATCAAAAATTCTCCTAAAAACCCGTTTACTGCATGAAACATGATTTTTCCGACATGAATTAAGTTTCGAGTATTTAGTTTTTATGGTAAAATTAGCTTGGAAACGTAGAATTATAAAGAAAGAGGAATGTTTATGTTTCAGATCGCAGTCTGTGATGACAATATTGACGAGCTATCCAATATGGTACAGCTCATAAACCTATATAGAACCTCAAAAAATTTTAACTGCGAATATGCGGCCTTTCCAAACGGATTTGAGCTGGTTTCGACCTTGGAAAAAGGAAAGCGGTTTGATATATACTGTCTAGATATTATTATGCCTGGATTTACGGGCATTGATGTCGCAAAGGAAATCCTCACGTTTGACAAAACCGCGCCTATATTGTTTTTTACCTCATCACCTGAATTTGCCTTGGAAAGCTATTCGGTGAAGGCTATTAACTACATACTTAAGCCAATCTCAAAGGAAAAATTATTTTTCACCTTTGATGAGCTGCTGGAACAGATTAAATCGGTAAAAGATGAGGATGCGGTTATCGTAAAGAGCAATGAGGGCATTCAAAAAATAGTAATCTCCAATTTGGCTTTTGCCGAAGTCATCGGCAGAAATGTGTTTTATCACCTGCGCTCCGGTAAGGTTATCGAATGTACGGAAGCCTTTTCCTCTGTCTGCGATAATCTTCTGAAATATGGGTGTTTTATCAAGCCCCACCGTTCCTATCTTGTAAATATGCAGTATGTGGATACCATCGAAAACCATCAGATAACCTTGCAAACCCTTTCCTCTGTACCTGTTGCACAGGGTAAGGCAAAGGAGATTAAGCAGCAATATCTGAATTATCAAATGGAGGGGGAATAATCAATGAAAGGAGGTTCTTTAAAATGATAGTAACAGTGATAGGACTCTTACGATTTGGATTTTCCTTGGTCTTTGGCATAGCGGTGTCCGTTCTCTTTGCAGGAATAGAACTCACAAGAAAAAATAACCTCGTCACTGGCTTGCTTTGTGTAATTTTTCTTTTTGTCCAGACCGCCAGCTATTGGATTTTTGGCTTAGATATAACATCAAAACTATATCCGCTAATTATCCACCTGCCGCTGATCATAATATTCTCCCTATACTATAAACGTCCGTGGCTCATATCCGCCGTCGGCGTGCTTTCTGGTTATCTTTGCTGTCAAGCGCCGCGCTGGTTCGGTTTCCTTGCGGGAGCTGCCTTAGGCAGTAGACTTGCAGACCACGTTTTTTATATTGCGGCGGTGTTTCTGTTCTACTATTTTCTGAAAAGGTATGTGGCCAGTTCTGTTCGACAGCTTTTGGAGGTGTCCACTAAATCTTGCTTGTTTTTAGGCGGGGTGCCGCTTTTTTACTATATGTTCGACTACACTACCACCGTCTATACCGATGTGCTTTACCGTGGCACCAAATGGGCGGTGCAGTTCACGCCCTCAACAATCTCAATTTTCTATTTTGCGTTTGTTATCCTTTACTACGCTGAGACGCAAAAACAAGCAACCCTCCAAAGAGAACGGGATATGCTGGATGCGCAGTTCCGACTGGCGCAGACAGAGTTTGCTTCTCTGCGACAGCTACAGCAGAATGCTGCCTCCTATCGGCATGATATGCGCCACCATTTTGCCCTTTTGCAAGGGTTAGCCTCCGAGGAACACATAGGGGAGATCAAAGAGTACCTACGAACTGCCCAGTCCGATATGGATGCCATCACGCCCATACGCTTTTGCGAAAATGAAACCGTCAACTTGATTTTGTCCGCTTTCGCTGCTAAAGCGAAACAAGCTAAAATCATGCTGACGGTGGATGCAAAACTGCCTGATTCCCTTCCCTTTAGTGATACTGAGCTTTGCTCTCTCTTATCAAACGCTTTGGAAAACGCCATACAAGCCTCTAAACAGATAGCTGACAGCAATAAACGCTATATCAAACTACGTGTGTATTCCAAAAATACGAAGCTATGCATTGATATCCGCAATAGCTATCAGGCAGAACCGATATTCCAGCAAGGGCTTCCAGTATCAAAAGAACAGGGACATGGCTTTGGTACAAAAAGTATGGCACATATCGTGGAAAAGCATGGCGGTGTATATCAGTTTTCGGTTAAGGATGGCTGCTTTATATTTCAGGCCACTGCATAGGAGATTGTATTATCAATTCTACCATTCCCTAAAATGTTAGTCCAATTTCTATATAAAAAAGGCTCTGAAATGTTATTCCAAAGCCTTTTTCATATAGACTATAATCCTTGAAGCCAATTTTCACAAAGTTTTGGCCAGATTGCTACCGTAGGTTCTTCCGTAGCTAATCCTATACCATGGTCACCTTTTGTGAATATATGTAAATCAAGTGGTATGTTTTGCTCATTCAGAGCCCCTGCAAAAAGTATGTTTTGGCGCTGAAAATTCCAGTGATCGGTCGCTGTAACCCATAGAAAAGTCGGCGGTGTATTTGCAGTAACATGTTTATGATTTGAAGTAAAGTCTATAAGTTCATCCACTGTAATATCATTTGTTAATAGAGAATCTGGAGGCAATTTTTCCTTAGAAAAGGGGGATGTCTCAGCATAACATAAAATCATCGCATTAAGTTTAGAACTCGTTTGATCAATCGGATCGTTATAATCTGGTTCTCCCAAAAGCATCGACATAATTTGCGCATTTCGGCTCCCCGGTTCTATAATTCCATTATCAAAATGAGTACCTACAAAAGAGGTGAGATAACCGCCAGCTGAAAATCCTATCATGCCGATCCGTTCCGGATCAATATTAAATTCCCGGGCATGATAACGAATATACCTAACCGCTCGTACTGCATCTTTGGTTGAAGTAAATGGAGTAAACGGAGCAACCCGATAATTTAAAACAAAAGCATTTATTCCTATTTGATTTAGCCATTCTGCAATTGGGTTTCCTTCAATAGACGCTCTAAATTGAAATGATCCACCCGGACAGACAATAATTGTCGGGCGGGGTTTCTCACCTTTTAATAAATAAGGGGTCAGGGTAGGTAACCCTTCGTTATTCAAGTCCCCAATAGAAGAAACTAAGTCGGCATCAGGAACATTTTTTTCCCAAAGTTTTATATCTTTTAATCCCATTGATATTATCCTCCCATTTTAACCTACGGCTCGGATGACCGCGGCTTTTAGCGATATGTCATATTACTTTTGCATTCCCGATGTGGCTTAAAGCTGCATAAGATTTCAGGCAATTCATGCAAGGTATTCCCTTTCATCAGGTTCTATTTTCCAGTGTGTGCCCCAATGAGTTTAGAAGCAACAGTTATTTGGCTATAATTGCTAGATAGAAATTTGCTTTTTATTTTCTAAAATATACCATGCAATTATTTGCGAGTCAATAGTTTTGCCCTTCAAATGTGCGATAAAATCTGCTGGTTCAATTTGCTGCAAACCAGATACCTGACCATCACCTAACTCCATAATCATTAGGCTCCCATCAGTTTTTCTGGCTAAATCTATCGTCACAAAAAATACTCTTTACGTTGCTAGCAATTTCTTCAATTATTTGAATTCACTGTCGGTCAATGTACCTCATGTGCATTAGTCCAGTAATCATCAACAACAAGGATTCTTCCTGCATAAACAAAACTCGATATTCATTTCGATCCCTTTAACATGTATGAAGATGGACAACAGTTAGTGGATATGGTTTATTTGAAAAGACCTCTATAAAACAACCCATATGGCAGACCAAGAAGCATTGGTTATACAGCTCGTTCGTATTACATACAAGTTGCAGAAAATAAAAAAAAAGGGGGGGAAAGTTGGAGTATAATTTTATCCTCTTTTTCCCCCCTGAGAACATAATTATTCTAGCCCTTACCCTTAATCCGCTATTCTGAGTCGTTCCACTAAGGATTGCTTTTTAAAGCCATGAAGCGTTACCGATGTTACGATAATAGGTACTAAAATAATTAATATTACATATCCTAGGAAAAACCATATTGGGAACTTATAATGCATATAATCAGCACTGAAGTAACGAAGCAACTCAACGCATGCATAGCTAGCTGGAATACCAATGATTAGTGTAATTAAAAGATTACCAACCGACAGTGACAAGCCCTCTGTCTGTATCATCTTCGTCAACTGAGCATTTGTCATGCCAATAGATTGCAGCATTGCAAATTCTTGTTTTCTTGTAACCACACTTGTAATCAGAGTATTAACGAGATTAATCATACTGAATCCAATAATAAAGATACTAAGTCCAAGAATCATACCAAATACTATTGTAAAGCTTGCTTCATCTATGTCTTGTTTTTCCATTAGGGTTTCCATAGTAAGCAGTGGATTCTGTTCAATTATGTTACGTAATTCTGCTTCGACTAGTTTTTGTTTCGCTTTCTCAGTAGTAATAACGAATTGCGTTGTTAGATTCATTCCATTTATAACGCTATTCAATGTATCCTTTGGCATTAGATAACTGGAAGCCTCCGGATTAATCCGAAAGTATTTCGTGTCTACAAATCCGGTAATGGTATATTCTTTCTCCACTTCCTTTATACCATTATAGATGGTGATCTTCACCTTATCCCCAAGCTTATACTTCCAGCCAAATATCTCTTTAATTACAGAATTACCACAAATAAGAATTTCATTATTTTTTACCATCTTTTCATAGTCTATCTTACCTGATTCCAGTAATTTCTCAGGTATCTCCCCAGCTGTAAACCCGGTAACAAAATCCTCTTCCATTTCTCCTTGTGATTCCCAGCGTATTTGAGCTTTTCCAAAAGTATTAACTTTCTTGACCCCATCAATTGCTTCTATTTTTTTCATTAAGCTTTCACTTAAAGGATTGCTCATCTGCAAGTCTGTCAAACCATGCTCCGCTGTTTCAGCTGCATTGTAAGACAAATCGATACAAAACTCTCCAAATCTAAACGCACCTTGTCTTGAATACTCTTCTAAGCTCATGGAGCTAATAAATGTAGCTGCAAGCATAAAAAATATGCCTCCAATACCTAGCGATATCATGGTTAATATTGCCTTCGTACGATTTCGTGTTGCATTCATCTTAGCAAGGCCAATTGGTGTTAAACAGCGATGTAGTTCTTTTGTCTTGGTTTTCCCATTTTTGTTAATATATCCATTATATTTTGAAGCCTCAATTGGTGATATCATAGACGCAAGCTTTGCTGGTTTGTGAATAGATATCAATACAGTAATTATATCAGCAATAATTACATAACCTGCTATAAAACAAGTGTTTTTTATATCCCATCCATTTTTCTGAAGGAGGTAACCAATAGCTCCACCCACAAAAAGACCGATAGGAATACCCATAGCACTCAGTAACAATCCCTCTGTGGTTAACATACATTTAATTTGCTTTTTTGTCATACCTATTGTTCTAAGCTGGCCAAACTGGTGAACCCTGCCAATTACAGCTAAATAGAACACACTATAGATGACAAAGACACTTACAAATAAAATAGCAATACCCAAACATATAATTATTACTGTTTGTTGTGTCTGTCTATCTCCTCCAGATAATGTTTCCACGAAATAATTGTTCTCATTAACTTGTTCTCGTGGAATTCCACTTTTTGCAGCAATATCACGAATTTCGTTTAAAAACTTCGTTTGTGTCATCTCATTTGCATCATTGATACGGACAAAAGCCTCATACATAATATCCTTTAATTGAGTACCTTCATTTGCATACCTTTCTGAAAATAGAATTGGATATATCTTTGTCTTATCCGTCATATCTATAATACCTGAAATGACAAACTTTTCTGTTATTCCATCTAAAAAGGCAAGAGAGACCTCTGTTCCCGGTTTTGCTTCTTTTCCTATGGATATGCAATAACCTCTTGAAACTGCTATTTCATTCATAGCCTCCGGTAATTTTCCACTGCTGATATGAATGGTATCCATGTCGGTGATATCACCTTTTACTGCATTTTTACCATACCAAATCGGTTGAAGCATCTTATTATTTACTTCGATGCCATGACCTGATTTACCTAACACTAGCATATCCACACGCTGATCTTTTTCAAGTGCCTTTATTTGATCTTGTGTCACTTCATGATATATTACATGCTGCGTTTTAGCAACTTGGCGTTGCCTGCTCTTTTCAGAGCCTGAGGTAAAGAGACTCATTACCATCAAAAGACTAACAGAAAGAGCAATGGTAAATACTATAAAAATGTTGCGCTGCTTACTATTTTTAACACTGCATAACGCAAGGTGGTTAACTATTTTTATGTTATTATTCCTACGCAGTCCCATTACTTCCACCTGCCTTCTACAATCTTTCCGTCTTCGATTCTAATTGTTCTATCTGCAAGCTGTGCAATCTCTTCATTATGCGTAATCACTACTACTGTCTGATGTAATTGACTGCTGGTCTGTTTGATAAGCCCTATTACATCCTGACTCGTCTTTGTATCAAGATTACCTGTGGGTTCATCTGCTAATATGATTGCAGGTTTTGTAGCAAGTGCTCTTGCAATAGCTACACGCTGTTGCTGGCCACCGGATAGATTATTTGCCATACTTGTGAGCTTTTCTTCTAACCCCAAAAGAGTAATAATTTTATCAATATAAGGTTTATCAGGCTTATTCCCATCCAATTCAATGGGTAAAACTATATTCTCATATACATTTAATATTGGCATAAGGTTATAGTTTTGAAAAACGAACCCAATATGACGCCTTCTGAATATAGTAAGTTCTTCATCATTCAACATAGAAATATCTTTTCCAGCCACAATTACATGTCCCTCTGTAGGTTTATCAAGTCCACCAAGCATATTTAGAAGAGTAGACTTACCACTTCCAGATGTACCTACGATTGCTGTGAATTCTCCTTCTCCTATCTCAAGGTTTACTCCATCCAAGGCTCTTACCATATTGGATTCACTTCCATAATATTTTTTCAAATTTTTTGTCTGTAATATAATCATAATTTGCATCTCCTTTAATTTCATTACAAAACCTTTGTTTTAACTTATGTAAATATAATAACAGGCAAATATTTCAAAAAAATTTCAAAATAAAAAAGAAATATTTCATTATTGAAACATTTCTTTCCATATGAATCGTTCACGCTGCCAAAGTAGATGGTAAAAGCTATGCAGTTAAAACCTGTGATTTTGCTTGACAATTCCTTATTAATTAGGTAGATACAGTGAAAATGTGCTTCCTTCACCTTCCTTGGAGGCTACTTTGACATACCCTCCTTGTTGCATTAAAATCTCTCTCGTAAGATAAAGACCAATTCCTACTCCTTCTTCCCTATGTACCTTGTTCTCTCTAAAGAATCTCTTAAAGATATCATTTATGTTCCCTGCTGCAATTCCGACACCTGTATCTTGAACGCATATCTTTGTAAACATCTCCAGCCTTTCCACATAGATATTAATCTTGCCGTCTTCGGGTGTATACTTAACAGCATTATCCACTATATTAAATATTGCCTCTATTGTCCATTTCTCATCATAAGCTAAATGATATGGATTCTTACAGTCTACAGATAGCATAAGTTTCTTTTTCTCCACACGTAAATTGACGCTTGCTATGACTTCTGCAATACTATCATATAGATTACACTGCTCCTTCTTCAAGGTAATAATATTATTTTCCAGTCGGGACATTTTCATCAAAGCTTTAGTAAGAAAATCTAATTTTTCTACTTGATTTTGCATTATTTTTAAACATTCTATCATCTTTTCTTTCGATAAATCATGGTTTAGAATCGTATCATTATACATCGTGATATTGGCAATTGGAGTCTTTAACTGGTGTGAAATATCTGATACCATCTCTTGCATCTGTTTCTTTTGCTCTATATTTTTATCCTTTGTTGCGTTTGTCATACCCGCCAATTTTCTTAATTTAATCTTTATCTTAGAATCTAGAGTTTCTTCTAATGCAGCTTCGCGCGTATTAGCTTTGTCTAATCCTTCGGTTAATTTCTCTTCGTCCTGGGAAAGCTCATGCAATATGCTATCACTGATTAGTCGCTCCACATATTCACACATTTCATCAGTAAATATTATGAACTTATTTCTGAAATACGCCCAAATACATAAAATGATGCCAGCTGAGATTGTAATAACAACAAGAATAATAACAATTGCAAATTTACTCATGTCTTTCACCAATCCATTGATACCCCATCCCATAAATAGTCTTAATATAAGAATATATCTCATCAGCAATCTTCGAGCGCAGTCTGCTCACATTAATCGTTAGAGTATGCTCGTCAACATAATTCTCATTCTTGTCCCACAAATCTTCTAGTAGCACTTGTCTCGTCAAGACATTTCCGGGATTTTTACAGAATTTATACAGCAACTTAAATTCTGTAGGTGTAAGTGATAATGGTTTGCCACTCTTTCTGACGATATATCCTTTAAAATCAACCTCAAGATTACCACATTGAAATATTTCATTATCATCTGCCGTCTGGCAACGACGCAATATTGCCTGTACACGCTGCATTAAAATTCTTATATTAAAAGGTTTAGTAATATAGTCATCAGCACCAGCATCAAACCCTCGTATCATATCAGCATCCATATCCCTCGCTGTCAAAAATATGATAGGTACCCTTGACTGCTTTCTCAACTCTTTACCATAAGCAATCCCATCACCATCCGGTAAATTGACATCCAAGATACAAAGTGCCCAATCTTGTTCTGCAAATATCTTTTTTGCTGATGCAATGTCATAAGCTGAGCCTGTCTGATAACCTTCCAGATTCAAGTTATAGCATAGGCCTGCATTTAGCATTTCATCATCTTCAATAATTAATATTGTTTTCATATACTAACACATCCTTTATGTAAGACGCCATGTTTTCATCTCCTGTTACTAAAATTTTTTCAATGTACCTCTTTATCCAGAAAGTCCAGAATTTTAGTCCAATATTCCTCATCATCTTCTACGTTTTCAAAATCACAGTCCTTTATAATATAATGTACCCAAGAACTGCGTAGCCATGACTGTGCTTTAGGATAAGCCTCTTTGAGCCTGTTCATATTGACGGGAGGTACCTCAGTATCTCCTGTGCTTGCTATTAAAAATACTGGTCTTCCATCGGCGTTTCTAATTTGTTCCACCGGTTTAATATATTTTACTTTATCACTGCCATATACCAGTTTTAATGAGGATACGATAAGGGGCTTTTCAAGAGATAAAATGAATTTAGGCATCCTATATTCATCCAGCATGTCCAGTGTAACGTCCTCAAAGCTTGAATAGGCCGACATAGCGATCAGTGCATCTATGTCCTTAAGCTGCCCGAAGGAATTAATTGCAATTGCACCGCCCATTGATGCTCCCTGTACAACAATCGGTACATCCTTATATTTCTCTTGACTGTTAATATAATCCACAACAGCCTTTACATCCTTTACTTCATCATAACCAAGACATATCCTGTTACCATCGCTATTTCCATGTCCCCGAACATCAAGTAATATGGATGCATAACCATTATCCTGCATAAATTTCGCATGACCGTAAAAATAAGTAACCGATGGCTGTACAATACCGCTCAAATATATAATTACTGCTTTCGGATGGGTGGTTGTTATTTCTGAAGTCCATATTTTCAAACCATCTTCGGTTCTTAAATACATTTGATTTTCCTTCAGGTTAAAGTCCTTTGCCTGGTAAATATTCTGAAGTGGAAAATCATTGGTTACATAGCCCAGATAATTAACATGCTGGTTTAAAAACATCGGCAATGCAAAATAGGGAAGCAAGATAAGAAGTGTAAGAAAGATTCCAGTTCCTATTGCAATTACTTTTACAATAATATGAAAAACAAATTGTTTTCCTGTTCTTACCCTTATACTTCCAGAAAAATATTGTTTTATTTTTCGGCGAAGTATAATATAAACCGATATAGCTGTTATTAGAATAGGAATATAAATCAAACCTTTGAGAAAAGCTCTCAAGGTATTAGTATCAGATACAAATTCAACTGTAAAAGTTGTTATCATCATGATAAAACATAAAAAAAATAATATCAAGGACAAAACAGATATGGTTTTTAACAATATATAGGAAGTCCTTTTTTTATTAAAATAAAATCCCATTATTTACCCCCTATTGTTAGTTATACCATTTTACCATTGTCAAAATCAATTTACAACTTTATTATCTCGTTATACAAACTTTGAACCGTCAGTGAAGCCATAATTCCATAGCCACTAGTCTTACTAATACGTTTCGTTACAGATTTTGTTACTTAAGGAGATAATTTAAGGCTATATTTTCAATACTTTTTCTATATATCAAATACTTCTCATCTCTTGCATAATAAAACTCAGATTAGTATCCGCCCTTTTTTGCCAAATTTTATCCATCCTGTCTCCTCAACCCTTTCAAATATACACGTTATCTATTCTGTCTACTCAACCCTATCCATTTTTAAGGTGCGGATTTGTTCCCTCAAACAATAAAAATAAGGTCTCCCGGACCTGTAACTTCTACTCAGACTTACCAGTAAAAGTTCAATGCCTAGAATCCCTTATTTCCATGACTTCTATAACAACTATCTCTCAACCCGTGTCATTAATACTATCGTCTCGACATGTACCGTCCCCGGAAACATATCCACCGCACATACCTTCTCAACTTCATACCCTCTTGCCTGTAATACCTCCAGATCTCTAACCAATGAGGTAGGCTTACAGGAGATATAAACAATCCGGTCAACTCCAAAATCTATTATCTTCTCCAATGCTTTCGGGTGGATTCCATCTCTTGGTGGATCAAGGACGATGATATCCGGTTTATCTTCCAGAGAGTCGATAACCTTTAGAACATCTCCCGCGATAAACTTGCAGTTATCCAGTCCGTTCAGTGCAGCATTCTCTCTCGCAGCGTCCACAGCTTCTTCAACAATTTCTACTCCGGTTACCTTCTTAGCTACCGGTGCCAGTAGCTGAGCGATGGTGCCGGTACCGCTATAAAGATCAAAGATTCTCTTATCCTTTGTCTCTCCAACATATTCTCTCACCTTCGTATAGAGAACTTCCGCTCCTAGGGAATTGGTCTGGAAGAAGGAAAACGTAGAAATCTTAAACTTAAGTCCAAGCAGTTCTTCGTATATATAATCCCTGCCATAAAGTAATTCCATTCTATCACACTTAACTACATCCGCTGGACTATCATTATAGGTATGCAAGATTCCAACCATCTTACCTTTCAGAGGAAGCTGCAGTAACTTTATCGCAAGTTCTGAAAATAGATCTCCTTGTTTTACTTCTTTTGAAAATTCTTCATTAAGTCCATCCGATTTTATTAAATCTGAAGCTATAGCCTCATCTTCCGAAATATCTCCACTGTTTTTCAGCCCATCCTCCTGGGTAGTCGTTATGATATTAACCAGAATCTCTCCTGACTTTACTGCTTTTCTGACCAACAGATGTCTCAGATATCCCTTATGGGTAAGCTTATGAAAATAATCTGCTCCAATTTTGAGGCCATATTTTAATACACAGCTTAGAATTAAATTGAAGTCTTTATCCACAATCCGGCAGTCATCCGCGGTGATAATATCATGAAAGCTGCCCTTTTTATGAAGTCCCAATGCAAGCGGACCATTTTTATATTCATCTCCAAAGGAGAACTCCATCTTATTACGGTATTCCCATTCGTCCGGACTTCCCAGTATTCCTTCAAAAGTATAATCCTGGCAGACCTGATCGATCAGATTCTTAACCTGCTCCTTCTTCATCTGGATTTGGCTCTCATAAGACATAGTCTGATAGCTACAACCGCCGCAATCTCCAAAACTTTTACATGCCTTTTCACGGTTCTCAAATGGTGATTTTTCCAGAACTTCAAGCAGTCTTCCCTCTGCTTTGCCTTTTCTTACCTTGTTGATCGAAAAGCGGATATTCTGTCCGGGCATGCTGTTTTTTACGACAGCCTTCTCTCCTTCTATTTCTACAATTCCCTTGTTAGGAAAATCAACTCTTTTTACTAAACCTTCATAAATCTGTCCTTTTTTCATCTATTTCTAAGGGATGTCCATATCACTTATAAGCATATCAACCAGCTTCCTTCATCCAATTCTTCCAGCTAATATAATTACAAAAACATCAGCAATTTATTACTCACTCAGATACCTAAGAATGCTGTTTTACTCCGGACTCCCTTTCCTCCTTCTATTTCCTTTACATATTTTATATACACCGTTACATTATAAAGATAAACTTACATTTTGTCTACTTGTAGATATATTGTCCGTTCCGAAAGATAAGTATCTTTAAAGATGTCCAATTTCATTGAAAACAGCAGATATGGATTTCTATATTTTAGAAATTTTCTCTTTTCAGAACCCACTTGTTTTGTTATAATATTACAAACAAGGAATGCTTCATGATGTGCGTTTCTTTGTAGCTGATATATCTTCCCTTGTTATTGCCGACCAAAGCTGGCTAACAAATCAGAGGATATATTTTTTTTATTTTTTACTATACTATATTAAGTATTAAGTTTATAATATGGGAGGCTTGCCAATGAAACAATGGAAATGGCTTTTGATCATCTGCTCTCTTACTATTATATCAGTGATAAGCGGATGTAGTGGTACCACCAAAGAGAAATCCAAATCTAATCTTAACCATATGACCGATATCGAAAAATCAAAGATATCTGTAAAAAACACTGAGCTAGGTGAGAGGATAACCCTCTTTGATGAAGAAATTGGGTCAGTTTATGAGCTCAATTTACTAAAAAGTACATCCTATGATGCATCAAAGGATGCATCCTTTTTTCTTGTACAAGGAAGTACATTTAATGAAAAGCAGCTTACTGCACTTAGAGAGTATTTAAATACGAATGCAACACAGACACTGATAGCAATCATAAATGTTGGCTACGATACAGAAGCAGAAGCAAGTGCTAACCGAGACTTTGTCGAAGATGCGCAGGCATATCAAAACTTTTTAACTAATAATTTGCTTGTCTGGGTATGTGATAATTATAAAATAAATAGGAGCGATGTATGCTTTGCCGGTTATAAAACTGCTGGATATTTTGCAACCTACTTATTACATACCGGTAACTGTGTAGGCAATTACCTTATGATTAATCCGGATCTAAATAACAGAACAGATAATTTGGATATGTCAACAAGAGAGGAAAACTTTTTCGCCAAGGGAAATACTTCGTTACCCGCTAAAGTATGCCTTCTTCGTTCAGAGGATGACCAAAAAACCTTAGCCTTCACAAAAACGGATCAGTGGATCAATGCTTTGACAAAGCGAGCTTATAAAGGACTTTCCATTAACAGCGAAGTCTTAGCAGGAGCCGGTCATAATGTAATAGATTGTGAGGCTCTTCTTAAGGGTATCTGCTATTTTCAACGAAAAGAATACGGTGATAGTGAAACTTCCTGTGTGAAAGCCTCAATGGCAATGACCAAAAAGGAACGGGAAAGCATTACTGTTGGCAAACTTTCAAAAGAACATGAATTTTATAAGGAAGTGATCCAAATTGATCCGGACGCTGCAGAATACATTAAAGAGATTGTCATGTATGACGAAGAAATCAATGATAACTTTGTGATTCACGTCTCATTACCACCGAATTATGACAAAACCAAGCGTTATCCTCTGGTTCTTATGACGGATGGTGTATGGAGGCTTAGTGATCACCCTCAACTACGTAAGCTGATGAAATCCGGTGAAGTGGAAAATGTTATCTTAGCCAGTGTTGGTTATCCGAATGGTTACGATTATTTTAGCATCAGAGAGCGAGATCTGCTCCAGCAACCGGATTTATATCTTCAGTTTTTAATCGAAAATCTGATGCCCTATCTATGTGATAACTATCGTGTAGATACTGCGCGAACAACGCTTACTGGTCATTCCTACGGTGGCTATTGGGGCTTATATGCATTGTTTCATAGTGACACCATAGGCAAAGATACCTTTGCTAACTATTACATAGGCAGTCCCTCTTTCCAGGCAAACACTAACATGGCAAATATAGGAGATTTCGAAGACTGGTTCTACGAAAGAAAGCAAACCTTAGATTGTTCTGTATATATAACCGTAGGTGGCGATGAAGAAGCGCCTTTCATTGATTTCATCGAAAGAAATCTTGATGACATAAAGAAACATACCTATGACGGTCTTACACTGGAATACGAGGTTATTGATGGTTATAATCATAATACGGTATTTAAACCTTCCATAAAAAATACATTGATAAAGTTTTATGGTTCCAACAAATCATAATTCGACACTTTTAATAATAAGCAAGGCACTCTCCGGAAAATTAATAACCTTTAGAACAACTACCATAGTCCATAAAGGGGGCCGGTAAAGTAGAAAGTGATGATACCTATGGAATTCAGAAAGCCGTGTGCCAGCACCGACGCCCATAGATTGGCGTACTTATACCGAAGAAAGCTGAAAAATATTGCATCTAAACCTGTGACCACAACTCCGATGATCCCCTGTTCTCTGTGGGCTAGGCCAAATAGAACAGATGATATGAATACTGCAATTATGGTTCCAAAGCAAGCATTTGAAAACAAACTTCGGATTCGGCTTTGAATCAATCCCCTGTATGCCAGCTCTTCACCGATAGCCGCCAATGTCCAGCTTGCTACCAGTAGGAATAAAAACATAGGCAGATTCCCGGGCAAGTCCTTATATGTATCCAGATTCTGAACGGTTCCGGTCAGATGATTTAGGACAGGCATGATAATGCCAAAGTCTACAAACGTCCAGAAAACGGCCAACAGAAATACCTGCCATATCATTTTGACCCCATCAGACTTTCGAAAGCCAATTTCTTTGAATTTTTCTCTTCTAAGTAAAATTAGAAGCACCATCAGAGAAATGATAATCAAGGTTGGAATAAAAAAATCGAACCAAACAACAAGGATTACAGCAACGATTTCTATGATGGCAGTTAATTTTAGCAATTTACTTTGCTTCATTTATACCTCCTTACTTTTCTTTCAAATAATAAACCTGTAAAAGTGTACCATTTCCAGCATGGTCAGATCAAGTCCAAGGATTATTATGGTAAACAGGAATAGGAAATTGTATGTAATATAGTCTGCAGAGTCTGCTACCACATATTTCATATTCATAGCTATATTATAAACAGAACTTCTATTATGTCAACTTATATATATTCGAACATATATTTGAATTTCTTAATTTAATGTAAATTACAGCTTTCTCATATAAAAAAAGGAGTAATTATGATCAATCTCCAAAATGCCAAGTATAAACGAACCAGCATTATTAGATATTCTTCATACCCTCCTTTATTTATGTTAGCCAGCTGACTAATCAAATTAGTGCCCTGGTAGAATACGAAACAGTTCCACTACCCAGCGGATGGGGCTGACGAAGCTTAAAGCTCTTAACATCCAGGGCATGGATTCCACTGCCACAAAGGTCCCGCCCAGAAGGGACAGTATCGAAGTCAATGCCGAGGCCATGATATTGGCCTGTACTTCACTATTGCTTCTAACGCTAATGAAAACTCCAAATAGAGTAGATATTACTGCAATGATAACAGACATTAATAAACACTCTAATAGGTTAATCGAGAAGTTTGTCTGAACTGACATAATGATACCTATACCCAGCAGATTCTGACAAAATACAATAAGAAAGATAAATAATAGATATCCCTGGATATAGCTTTGACTGTTAACCCTTGCATATTGATATCTTTGAAGCATTCCGTTTTGTCTGTCACTCACAATTGCCTTAGAATACATGGTAGAGAACACCATAAAGAGCGACATCAAAATAGCAATATTGCGTTCACTACCAGACATTCCTTTACTATCTGCTTTCATCGGAAATATTGGCTTTTCTTGGTTTAAAGCGTTGCGAAAGGTTTCTTCTATCAAGGTAACTTTCGATTTCTTCTGAAAGGAGATTAGATGAAAGTCATTAATATCACTGCTTCCCCTGTAATCCAATACCACCTGGTATCTGCCGGTAATCAAATCTGTATTGAACGATGTTTGCTTTACATCGTCGTAACG
>JAEWMT010000124.1 GCA_023393095.1 Bacillota bacterium | reverse complement strand
AGATAAGAGATATACCCGACAATGGTAAATGCCGTCAATCCATCAACTCCAATATTCATCATAATAACCCAATTATATGCAAACATAGTAATACTCATAGAAATTTCCCCAATAAACTCAGAACTGCCATTAAATATCGTACTTTTTAATGTTTCCTTAACAAATATAAATTTGTGGAACTTGTATATATTTGACCTAAGAACAAAATAGCGAAGAATGAAAATCAAGCAAATACATGAGGAAAGTAATGATGCCATTGCAATTCCTTCAATTCCCATATGCAACCGTCCGGCAAAGAGATAATCCAGAATAATATTTCCCAAAACATTCAACGCACTATTTTTCATAAAAAACTGTGGATTGCCTTCTCCTCTTATGAACATTCCAAAAGCATTATTGATTACCAGAATAGGAAGCTCCACTAACATAATTGTATAGTAACCCTGAAAGTAATTTGCTACCTGATCATTAACATGCAAAATGTTTAAAAGTGGCTGAAAAGAAATCCATGCCACCAAGCTTACTGCAAAGGAAATCAGAACCGTTGTGAGCATCGTCTGGTTAAAAATAGCATTACCTTTATCTTTATCTCCCGCTCCAAGTGCCATACTAGCAAGTGCACTTCCACCTACTGATATCATTAATCCAACTCCAAGATACAGATATACAATCGGAAGTCCAAGATTAATTGCTGCAATCCCTTCTTTTCCAACGTAATTTCCAGTAAAAAATCCATCTGCTATCGTTATCAACGAGGTTAGCACCATTGCAATAATCGCCGGAATCGAAAATCGACAGATTGTCTTAAACATATTACTTCTTATTCTTTCTAAATCCATAAAAATAACTCCTTTCCAAATGTATCCTTCAAAGTGCAGATTTCATTATAGAAAAGAGTTATAAAATAAACTTCTGAATTCTTGCGATATTTTAAACACATGATGAATGGTATGAAATAGTATCTTTTTTACTCTATCGGAATGTAAAGATCTATCACCATATCCATAGTATCACAATTAATTTCCCTGTAACAATCAAATCCATAACGCTTGTCAATCCTATACTTGCTATATGGAAACCATACGTTAAACATATTTTGATACGCAGTGTAGATCTGCTGTGGAAATCCTTTAAAATGATACACTGCAAATTTACCTCCTTGAATCGTATTTGTATTATTTAAGGTACAGCTTTTGTCGACACTCATGCAAATATCGTAAAGGCAGTTATTCACATCAGTAATAGACGCATCATCAAACGTGGATTCTAATAGCAGTGTTTTTTCTGTGAGATATTCCTTATACTTCTCGAGAAATTCTGCCCAATTTTTCCCGAGATTTTGATAATTTCCAATTCGTCTTTCATAAATTACGTATAGATCTTCCATATACTCAATAGAAATCTTTTTATTGCATTCTTCAAACGATTCCATTTCATTTACTGAATTAGGGTAAAATGGATGCATCATGGATTGTTGAGTAATTTTTTTACGGAACTCCATGGGAGAAGCATTATGATATTCTTTGAAAACAGAGCTATAATTTGATGGGCTATATCCATATTCAAATCCAATATCCGTTATCGTCTTTCCTCGTTCTACCTTTAGGCGAAAGGCACTCTGCTCTAGTTTTAACCTCTTAATAAATGCATAAATGCTCTCACCTGTTTCTGCTTTGAATATCCGGCTAAAGTGATATTTTGAAAAGTTGCAGTGTTTGGCAACATCTTCAATCCTAATTTCTTCACCAATATGCTGCATAATATAGTTTATTGCCTGATTTACAATTTCACTTGTAATCAAAACATATCACTTCCAATCTATATATAATTATATGAAAAACAGGTTCTAAGCAATTAGCGTTTCTATCTGTAATTTAACTTTAATTCAACTCTTTCTTTTGGCATAAGTGTTTTAACATAATCCATTCCTAGTATTATCATCAGATTGCAATTATCTTAATTACTACTATATTTTTCCTATGTCTAATTGTCAATATGCATGATATAGCATAAGGAAAATCAGTCAAACATGGATGACTGGCTCATTCTCGAAAAAAATGATGATGTGGTTGTAGGAACAAGCATCCCTAATAACTATGAAAATTTAAGATTTAAAATCATAATTATATGCTTTATATAATAATTATCTAAGACAAATTCTTACTTGCATAAGCAAAATACTGATATACCCTGCTTTTTAAAAGTGCTATAAAAGCAGGGTGTATCAGTATTTAAAAATCACATAGTATCCTTAAGACAGAATTACTTCACCGTAGATAAAATCACACTTAAATTGCCATTAAATTTGTATTCCCCAAAGCCGGACGGTAAAATCAAGTTGTCCCCTTTCTTTATAGAAATCTCATTAATTTTTCCAGATCCATCTATGATACTAACGTTCACAAACGGGAAATCTTGCTTCAGATTAATCTCTCCGTTCAAATCTAATTTGCATACTTTATAGTAATCACATTCAATTAAAGTTTCCATGCTATAGCCCGCTCCGGTTTCGATTTCCCTGTTATTTCGCTGCGGGTGAAACGGAACCTCAATCACATCCATTCCCTTTTTTAAATGTAATTCCCTTTTTGCTCCGTTATATAATCTATCATAATCATATATTCGGTATGTAATATCGCTATTCTGCTGTGTTTCCAAAAGCATCGTTCCGCCTTTAATAGCATGAAGGCAGCCAGGATCTATCTGAAAAAAATCACCCTTTTTAATCGGAATCTCACGGATAAATTCCGTCCATCTTCCTTCTTCAATCATTTGTTTCATTTCTTCCTTGGTACTTGCATTATGACCAATAACAATTGTTGCATCCTTGCTGCAATCCAGCACATACCAGCATTCTGTTTTACCGAAGGAGCCGTTTTCATGCTCTGCCGCATAAGTATCATCGGGATGCACCTGAATACTCAGATCTTCATTCGCATCAATTATTTTAATTAGAAGAGGAAACCTGTTACTTTCTACTCCCCCAAACAACTCTCTTTTACTTTCAAACAAACTGCTCAGCGTCATTCCGTTATATTCACCGCCTGTAATAATACAGTCCCCATGCGGATGAGCACTGATTACCCATGCTTCGCCAGTATGACCGGAAGGTATCTCATAACCAAACTCCTCCAACCGCTTTCCACCCCAGACGGCTTCCTTTAATACAGG
This sequence comes from Bacillota bacterium, assembly GCA_023393095.1. Classification (GTDB taxonomy): domain Bacteria; phylum Bacillota; class Clostridia; order Lachnospirales; family Lachnospiraceae; genus Mobilitalea. The sequence continues at coordinate 53,794 of JAEWMT010000124.1, read as the reverse complement.
CTTTAAAAAAAGGATTTCATTCTTTTTATTATTCATGCTCTTTTCTGCCTTTCCATATAATCTGTTATAATAAGCATTGATAATAGCCGGTTCCGATTAACCAAACAGCATCGCGACCGTTAGAAATTAGGTACTGTAACATACGATACCAAAGGTCAATATACTATCCAACAATCATCATAACAGTAATAAAGATCTGTGACAAGCATAATAAAAATGTATTTTACTGCATTTTTAAAGATGTTCACAAATCTTTCTGCAAGGGCAAAGGTATAAAAATTGTAATCATCCTTTCCACTTATACCGCAGTATATCACCTATGTAGTTATAATTGATATCAGATAGAACGGTACCTTATCATCCTTATGTGTACTAATCAGTTCAATTTCTATTTTCCTTTTCTTATATATTGCATGCTCTAATACAGTCTGAAGGTAGACACAGTCGCCCCAGTCTTGATCAAAATTGCCATCCAATATTACAGCACTGTTGACATCATCATCAATAACGACTCTTGCAACCGGCGTCGGCTTAATTCTTGATTTGCGGTACTGAACTGCTATACCGGTACAGGGTAGGTTAAAAGTAATTATTGAATGGAGTGTGCCAGCAGACCATCCATTTTTGAATGGATCTGTTATGCCTTCCTGCAGTCGTTCATCCGGAACAAATCCCTGTATGATCGGAGAAATATCCATATTTCTGAAACGTAGAGCATTTTCATAGCTGTTTCTTGTGATTGGTGGTATCCTATCCTTAATTTCAGAATCATTGATACTTAGCTCACAATATACCTTATTAAGAAAATGGATGATGATATGAGCAATCAACTCATGACCTTCGTTATTCGGATGCAGATTGTCCGGTGTAAGTTCTCCGGCAGGAATTATACCATCCCTGACAAGAGGATAGATGGCCGATTTCATACTGATACAGGGAAGTTCATAATAGTCCCCCACTTTATTATGTAGATGCTGTACATTTTCTCCGTTATCGTATTTTACATTATTTAAAATGATTACTGCTGGTTCGTTATCACTATAATAGCATTTTCGTATCAGACCTTCATAAGTTTCTAAAATACGTGCTTCTTCCTTCTCTTCGTCATCATTGACGGAGAACTCCGTAATGATAAAATCGGGCTTAAATTCAAGTAAATCGTCTTTTACCCTTGCAACACCAAATTGGGAAGTAGTGCCACCGATACCGGCATTAATGTAGCTTAATTCTGCATCTGGGAAGGTATTGATAAACCATTGATATACTAGATAAGCATAACTTTTCTCCGGCTTATCCGCAACGCATCCTTGCGTGATGGAACCTCCTATAAAGCCAATACACAGCTTTTCTCCTGCCTTCGCTCTTTGTAATAATTTATTTAGCCTGAATAAGTTTCCGCGGTTTACAACTCCCTCGTCTACCAATTCTTCATATTTCATTATTAGCTCCTCCCTGCCGGTTCTAATCCAACCAAATTTCCTCACCAAAGGAATTAATAAAATCACATAATTCATCAGACATTGTATCTGCTTCCGATATTCTAATATGACCATCGGTACCGCAGCCGTTATTCGTATAGAGAAAATGCTTTATTTTAGGATCATTTATTTCTCTGCTAACCATATCAATCGCCCTGTCCCAGCTATTGTCATGCCGAAGTATCGTTGTGGTCAGAATAATCAGGGCATTCGGATAATGCTCCCTTAGCCTTATAATAAATCTTTTATAATTGCTTCTCCACAATTTCGATTTATGACAGTTAATATCTTCCTTCATATAATCAATCGGATAATTATCATTCTGCCCGATTGCCACGATAACAACTTGAGGCGTATACAAAGAAAAGTCCCATAGCTTTGGCTTTGACAATTCAGGATGATATTCGATCTTATCATAGGTATTCATAATGCCAATGGTATCAGGAGACAAGAAATAGCCAGACCCATCGAGCAGTGAAATCCCTCCCTGAGCAATATTATGTAATTGGGCATTCAGTTTTCTTGCTGTAAACCAAGCATAGGAATAATAGCTGTTGGAATATTCTCCATTATGCGAAGGGTCAGGCTTTCCAACATAATCAACTGCTTCCGATACTTCTCCCGCAGATACCGAATCCCCATAAACTTCAATTCTTCGCTTCGGTTTTTTGTTACAGGGTAATAATTCACAGTTCCTATCAACAAGAAAGCCATAGAATGCAAAGATATGGCAGGAATCCATACGTTTAAATACCATAAGGGAATGCCTGCCATAGCTGAGATTATCAGCAATCTTAAGCAAAGTTATTTCCTGATTTTTTGAAAGTTTCAATTTCCCCTGCTGCCCATCAAGAATAAATCCAAGATAATTATCCCAGTAAGCATTTTTATTCTCAAGAATAATGCTACAGCTGGTACCGGTAAAATTTATCTCAATATAACTTGCCGGATAAACCAATACCGGAGCCTCTTCATTAGAAAAATCAATTCTTCCGCTGTAGGTTAGCATCGGATTATCCGGGGATATGATTTTACTGTCCAGGTTGTTAAACTCTGCTAAATTTATCATCATGTGCGCTATCTTCTTCCTATCTCTTCATCCATATTGCTTACTTTGGAGTTTTGAATAATATAATCCATAATTTCGTCCAGTCTTGTAAATGCAAGACCGACATAGCTATCAGCAGCACCATAATATATCGCGATTCTGCCAGTATCCGGATCATGAAGGGTAGCACACGGGAAACATACATTTGGTACAAATCCTCTTTCCTCATACCATTCCTCGGGTGTCAACAGGAAGTTCTCACAACGATACTTCACAATGGATGGATTCTCGAGATCAAGAATCGCTCCGCCAATGCTGTAAACATATCCATTACAAGTGCCAGTAACACCATGATAGAACAAAAGCCATCCCTGTGAGGTCTCAATCGGTGCTGCTCCGCCCCCAATTTTTAGGGACTCCCACCACTCATTTCCTTTACCCATAACATGTCTATGCTTACCCCAATATAATAGATCCGGACTTTCACTTATGAAAATATCACCAAACGGGGTATGACCGCTATCGCTAGGTCGGCTTAGCATGATATAATTACCATTAATTTTTCTTGGAAATAAGACTGCATTTCTATTAAAAGGCAGGAATGGATTTTCCAGACGAACAAATTTCTTAAAGTCAGTTGTTTTTGCCATACCGATTGCCGCACCATAAAAATCCTGACACCAGATGATATAATAGGTATCTTCCACCTTTACAAGTCTTGGATCATATGCATAGATAGGCATGAACGGTTTGTCATCCTCATCTACAAAAGGAATCTTCTCTTTATCAAATTCCCATTGAATTCCATCCTTACTTCTTCCTAAATATATATATGGAATACCATTTGTCTGTTCTCCACGGAATACACCAATAAATTCCTCACCATATGGCATAACAGCTGAATTAAATATCCTTGCAACCCCTTCTATCGGATTCCTTCCTATAATTGGATTTTCAAGATATCTCCAGACAGGAGCCCCAATTAATGTTTTAGTAGGCTCCTGCCAAGGAATATTCGAAACGCTAGGTGCTATCATTTTTACTTTACTCATTTTTCCCTCCTGTTACAGTAAGTTACAATCTGTTACTTTCTATCTATTTCATTATGTTTCTTTCTTACTATATTCTAAATTCTTTTTGATCAGATCGCATCTTAGCTTTACACATTCTACGCTTCTAAGTGGATCTTCTGGAGTGTTAAACACATAATCCATTAGCCTGTCGATCGTAGTTGTTGCAACATGTAGCCTAGTATCCGAGGATGCATAATAAATAAAAACCTCTTTATTATCCCTCACAACGGCACCATTCGTAAAAACAACATTGGATACATCTCCAATCCTTTCTTCACCCATTGGACTGATTAAGTAACCAGATGGCTCTGCGATTACCTTCCAAGGTTCCATTAAATCTGTTGCAAACGCATAAATAACATAGCGAAGTCCTGCTGCCGTATTACGAACACCATGAGCAATATGAATCCAACCTTTATTGGTCCTTATCGGTATTGCACCTGCTCCGTTTTTCACTTCGGTTATCGTATGATACTTGCGACGACTAGTAATAAGCTCTTTATCAATCACAGCCTGTGAGATATCATCACACAAACCAAATCCAATACCTCCACCGGAACCGGTTTCAATAAAGCTATCCATTGGTCTCGTGTAAAAAGCATATTTTCCATCGATATATTCAGGGTGAAGTAATACATTTCTCTGCTGCGAGGACTGCTTCGTGACCAGATTAGGGAGTCTTTCCCATGTCTTTAGATCCTTTGTCCTCACTATACCAGCAACAGCTACTGCAGCCGAAAGATCAGGGCTAGACATATCCTTGCTCTCCGAGCAGAAAACTCCATAGATATAACCATCTTCATGCTTGGTCAACCTCATATCATAAACATTGGTTTCCTCCGGGCAGGTGTCTTCTAAAAGTATTGGATAATCCCAGAATCGGAATCCATCAATACCGCTATCACTCTCAGCAACGGCAAAGAAGGATTTTCGGTCATTTCCTTCCACTCTTGCCACCAGACAGATCTTACCATCCAGTTCTATGGCACCCGAATTCATAACTGCATTGACTCCAAGACGTTCCATAAAAAAAGGATTAGTATCGGGATTTAAATCATACTTCCACTCGAGCGGAATGTGCTCTCTGCTCAATACCGGATATCGATATCTGTCGAAGATACCATTATAAAAATCAGTCTTTTGATTTTTACGTTCCAATAGAAGATTTAACTTATCCAGCTGTCTAAAATATTCCTTATGCAACATCAATGCCCCTCCTGATAATCTCTAAGCACATTCTTCCGTTGTGATATGGGCACTTCCAGGGTTCTACAATGGGTTTCCCAACTATTGGCTGATCATTCTCTGATAACGCCCAATACCATTCAGAGCCTTGTCTTTTATCAACCAGATAATCCTGGATATAATTCCATAATAATTTTACTGCAACCAGATAATCCTTCTTCTTAGGCGAAGCCTGATACCCATTCAAGAAGCCAACGAGTGCTTCAGCCTGTACCCACCAGATGCGCTTCTTATCCACAACTCCATTTTCACATTCGTTATAAAATACTTTTCCATTAAATGCGGTTTTATAGGTATTCGATCGTAGATCATCGGTAATCGGCTGCATTTTATCAATATATTTTGCATCTCCCAGTATCTCCAGCCCACGGTCAATTAGCCACGAAGCTTCTATATCATGTCCGTAGGAATATAAGTCGATAATAGAATTCATATTTTTATCAAAAAACACCTCTTGCCGATGTAGAACAGGATTATAGACCTGATCTGCAATTTTGTCAAAAATCCACCGTAGGCATCCTGCAACCCGTTCATTCTTCGTAACATAATACAACTGCGTATATGCTTCTAGTAAATGTAACAGCGTATTCATTGTTTTCTGAGCTATGACGCCATTTTCCGAAAGCTTATCATTTCCTATCTCATGAAATTGTTGATCAAAGGCTTCCATATAGCCGATTTCATCACGGCATTTTGTTTCAATCAAATCAAAAAGTTCCATTGCCTTATCCAAAGCCTCCGGGTTATGGGTGGCTTGATAATAGGTTGACAGAGCATAAATTGCAAAGGCCTGGTTGTATGTATGTTTTGTTGTATCATATGGTGTTGCATTATACTGTAATGCCCAGTGAACTCCCCCATTCTCCTGGTCCATACAATGCTGAACTAAAAACCGGTATGCATGATCTGCTTCCTTTAATAGAGTATCATCCTCCAAAGTGATAGAAGCAGAGGAAAAAAACCATAGAATTCTGCTATTTAAAATACTCCCCTTAACTGCCTCTTTATATAATTTAAGATTATAATCCATATAGCCATAAAAGCCACCGTAATCATCATCCCTCATCCCTTTCCAAAAAGGTATGATGACCTGGTACAGATGTTCCTTCGCTTCCTTTATCATTCATCATGTCTCCTCTCGTTGCTCAAAATGTATATTAAATTATCCCTTTACAGCGCCCATGGTCAAACCACTGTAAACCTGCTTCTGGCAGAGGATAAATATAATTAAAGCCGGTAGTATAGAGACCAAAACACCCGCACATATCATATTATACTGACTGCCCAATGGCCCGGTAAAGGTATACAAGGATGTCGATACCGTTCTTAAGACCGTTTTATCATGAAGATATAGATTTGCGTTATAATATTCGTTATAGGTTCCTACTCCCTTCAGAACCAAAACAGTGATAATTGCCGGTTTCAAGAGTGGAAACAGAATCTTATAAAAAACGGTAAAATAAGAAGCTCCATCAATAATTGCAGACTCATCGAGAGAAATCGAAATATTCTCGAAAAACTGAATAAAAATATATATTGAAATGATATCCGTTCCCATTGACATAATAATATAACCATATAAATGATTGATGAAATGAAGGTTATACATGATTTTATAAGTGGCAACCTGCATTGCAACGCCAGGTAACATAGCTGCAAATAAAAACAGGGAACGAATTAATGCATTACCGGGGAACTTAAACCGGTTAAGGACATAAGCCAACATGGAGCCTATCATTATAGAACCAAATAATACAAAAATAAGGATAATCGTTGTATTCTTAAAAGCTGTGGTCATATCAGCTCTTTTCCATGCATCAATAAAATTATCAAAATTCAACCAACTCTTCGGCATTACCATAACATTCGTCTGTTCATACTCTTTATCTGTCTTGAAGGCTGTTATGACACAGGACACAAAAGGAATTAAAGCCCAAAAGGAAAAGAAACAGAGGGAAAAATATTTTAAAAAACCTGTAATTACTTTATTAAACTTTTTCTCGATTTTCATTTCTATGCCTCCTCCGATATCTTGCTAAGCTTCGCTCACGTCGTTTTATTACAAACTTATTTTCATTCGAATCCGAATCTCCAAATATGTATTTAAATAAAAACTTCTGCATCAGTGTTACTAATAAAATAATAATCAAAAGTACAACAGCCATCGCAGATGCCAATCCGACCTTCTGACTCACGTGAGCCACTTCATCCATTACTACAAAATAGGTTGCTGTTCCAACACCGCCCTTGGTAATAACATATGGAGGTTCAAAAGCAGAAATCGATCCGGAAATGGAAAGAATTACATTCAAAATAATAATTGTCTTGATATTTGGCATTATGATATAGATAAATTGTTTGAATTTATTAGCTCCATCTAAGGTTGCTGCCTCATACATCTCACCATCCACTGACATGATTGCTCCGATAAACAGTACCATATTCTGTCCAAAATATTTCCAAACACTTGTCGCGGCAAGTGAAATATTATTAATCCCCTGGTCCTTTAACCAATAAGGAAGATTATCCATTTTAAATCCAAACATATGAAGTATGGAATCTAATACAAAACCCCTTGAATAAAAAAACTTAAATATAAAACCTAATGCGATACCATTTACCAAAAATGGAATAAACATAAGACCTTTAAATAAATTGCCTGCCCTCACCTTAAAACTCAAGACAGTTGCCAGATATAATGCGATCACCAATTGCACAATTGCTCCGCCCATGTAATACAAACTGTTCTTTAGTGCCCCAAAACAATCATCTCTGGTAAACACTTCGATGTAATTATCAAATCCGACAAAAACTCGTTCACCAACATATTTCATTTCATAAAAACTGTAATTTATCATTGCACCAAAGGGAATATAGGTGAACGTCAAAAGTAAAACAATTGGGAGAAACATAAACAGTGTTATAACCAAAATTCTTTGCCCTTTTCTGCTATGAATCCGTGTTTTAAAACTTCGGTGCTTTGTTACTGCAGCCATACGAAGAGCCTCCTTACAGATGTTTTTAATTTGGGGGTTAAGCAAAACAATTGCAAAACCCCCAATTACCGAATAACTTCAGATATTCTTAGTATTTTACTTCAATTCCAAGTTTTTTCTGAGCATTCGACCAGGCTTTATTCCATTCATCCACCATCTGGTCGTAGGTCTTTTTGCCCGTATCTGCATTTTCAACAATTTTCATTACCCTAGAGTCCCCGCCGCTGTATATGTTTAGTTCTGATTTCGAGTTCATATCATTAAGTAAGCTTTCTTCTCCCGCTAAAGCCTGTTCCTGTTCCTTGACTTCACAATCTTTAAAAGAATCAAATAATTTAGGACTCTCTCCTGTCTTATTAACCGGCAGTCCTACTTCATTATAGGACCAGTTGGATTTTTCGGTCATCCATTTAACAAATATTGTGGAAGCCAGCTTATTATCATCGGAGGAATTTGCATTGATACCATAATTGTAATCAGGTGCCGATACTACATATTGTTTATTGCCTACCGTAATTGGGAATGGCATATATCCGATATCATCACCGTGATCGCCTGCTGCAACCATCTGCTGATATGCCCAGGAGCCGAGAACCATACAGCCAATCTTACCGTTATTGAGCATTGCCTTACAACCTTCCCAGTCCGTTGTTGTATAGTCATCTTCAATTAATTTCTGTGCAACTGCATCATAGAGTATCTTGTATACATTATAAGCTCCCGAACCGTCACCCGGATTTTTGAACGGATTTGCGGTATGTACCATTTTCTGATTGAAGTATAAATAGTCACCGGTTGAAACCGCTCCTACATATGCATCCCATGCACCCATTGTCCACTTCGCAGCATAATTTGTATAAAGAGGCGCCTTCACATCTGTTTTCTCTTTAATCAGTTTCAAATCTGCTATAAACTCATCTGGAGTCTTTGGCAATGTTGTAATACCCGCTTTTGCAAAGACTGCTTTGTTATAAATAATTCCGTTAGCGTTCGCCATATAAGCGATACCATATGAATTTCCGTCATATTCCCAGTTGTTTGCAAAATTAACAACCTGCTTCATATCCTCTGTTTTACCATATGGCATGAAATAGGTAGGTAAATCTTTCTTATCAACGGCCGGAATAAACATGATATCACCCCAGTCCTTCGAGGAAAGACGCAGAAGAGCTTCGTTCGCATAATCCGTAATACCTTCGGTTTGAACAGTAATGTTAGGATATTCTTTATTAAATTCTGCTATGTATTCCTGTATCTTACCGTCACCACCCGAGGTGCTGTCACGGTCAGTTTTGTGATGAAGCCATTTAATCGTTGCTTTTAGGTCTGTATAATCCTCCCCAAGTTTAATACTGGAATAAGTCCATGCCCCCTTATCTTTCGTATCAGAAGCTCCGGAAGTTACCGCTTTTGAATCCGTATTAGAGCTTTCTTTCGATTTACCACAGCCTGTGAATGAAAAAGCAAGTACGATTACAAATAACACAGTTAAGAATTTTTTTAATTTCATAAGTTCCTCCTTAATTATAAGTTTTTGTGATTCTTGTATCACGACATATTTAATTTTACATAAACTTAAATTTAATTCATCACTTAATATTGCATTTAATCTTCATATTTTGATATCATATTTATTTTGTCTTTTCATACAATAATATATATTACTTTTACTACATATTGCACAAACTTTTGGATTAATATTAGGTAATTATAGTTTTTAATTAAATTAATTTAGCTTGATTAATGGCTAATTATTTATTATAATTAAGTTTATACTATATCATACTAGCTTAAATAAATTATTTAGTTTTTAAAGGTTTCTTTTCTTGCGGATAGTATCCTTATGTTGATATTTTTTACATTGCTAGGATTATAGTAAAGTTATCATTTTTTTGGAGGTGTCTTATGCCTAGTACTTCGTCCCTAATCCATGATTTCAGGTCTGCCCTTAAGTCTTCTTCGAAATTATCCAGTTCATCTAAGCTAATATCTATTTTACCGCCGGATTATCCTGAGGAGAGCCTGCTCTATCCGAACTACATAACCCTGCTTGCAGGAATCAGTATTACAGCGTCTTATCCCCATTATTATGATATGGATAATTTTAATTCCTACTGTATTTTATATACTGAAGAAGGCTCTGGTTATTTACGCTATGAAAACCGTACCTATTATCTAGATCCCTTCAGCCTTGTATTCTTTGACTGTCGAATACTTCATCATATCGAAATACAGCACGCACCTTGGAAACATAAGCTTTTGTTTATCAAAGGAGCTCCTATCTCCCATTTTTATGACATTTTTTCATGTAACAATGATGTTATTCTATTGGTTGGGAATAGCAGCTATCTGCCGGGATTAATAGAAAAAATAATTAATGCAGATTCTGCAAAAGATTATCTTACATTAGATCAGAACAGAAGATTAACCGATCTCTTAACCGAGATAACTATAGAAAAAAGACATGGCTATTTGCCGAAGGCCGAGGCAAAAAGTCATGTCATTGAAATAAAAAATATGTTTGATTCTCACTGTGAATTTCATTATACGCTTAGTTGGCTGGAAGAACATTTTAACATTAGTCGTTATCGCCTTTGCCGTGAATTTAAAGAGGCAGAGGGCGTATCTTTAATTGCTTATTTGAACCGTGTCCGTATGGATACGGCGAAGCATCTGCTTCGCAGTACCACAATGCGCATAAATGAAATTGCTCTTGCCGTAGGAATTGAAAATATGAATCATTTTATCAGATTGTTTAAATCCAATACCGGAACGACACCTACAAATTACCGAGGGTAATATTTGCTGTACTTTCTTTTATCACAACTTTACCTTCTACAATGTGGATACCTTTTTTATAAGTTTCCTTCCTCATCTTTTTCATTAGCATTTTTAATGCTACATGAGCCATCTGCCTTGTGTCCACCTCATAGGTAGTAATTCCGATATCACATAGCCCGGGATCAAGGAAATTATCATATCCTGTTACGGAGACATCTTCTGGAACACGACATCCGATTTCTTTCAGCTTCTTTATTAAAACACTTGCAGTACGATCCGAATTACATACAAAAGCCGTTGGTAAATTCTCCGGTAGTGAAACATATATTCCCTCATCACTGAAATCGATTGATCTATCATCAATAACCCACTGTGGATTTAATGTCAATCCATGTTCCATAAGCGACTTCATAAATCCCAGATAACGATCTGTGATACTCGGCGTACTTAATAGGGTACCTACATATGCTATATTTCTGTGTCCTAGACTGATCAGGTAATTCGTCATTGCATAAGCACCGTAAAAACTATCCGATATTACAAAATCTCCATCTCCGTAATCGTCATAAAAATCCACGAACACCAAGGGAACCGTTGATTTATTTCTTAGCATCTCAAGATAATTTCTACCGGGTTGGCCGATGACAACGATGCCTTCTACCAATTTCTCCTTTAAGAGCTTTGGAACATTACATTCCTCCAAATCTTCCTTGGTTATAACCTCTAGCATGGAAAAACAGTTGCACTGCCCCGCCTGTGCTGTAATTTGCTGATACAGCATCCAATAAAAAGAAGCATATTTGCCCAGGAATCTTTGCTGAACAATAATACCGATTTGAAAGGTCTTTTCATTCCGTATCATTTCTTTTTCAGACTTCTGTTCATATCCCATTTCTTCGACCAGAAGCTTAATTTTATTTCTCATAGCTTCACTTACACCTTTTTTCCCCGAAAGTGCCTTGGAGACTGTTACAACACTTACCCCAGCTCTTTTTGCTATGTCCTCCATTTTTACGTTTTTGGCCATTTTTACCTCCAGTTAAGTAAATTTTAGCTTATCATTAACTTAATTTAACTTTAACAGATATATTTAAAACGTGCAACCGCTTTTTACCTAATTTAATATCTAAATCAAATCTCTATTTTTTATGTAAATAAATTATTTTTCCCCGGAAATCTCCCCAAAGGCTTTCTATCATCAATCCGGCATTCATTAATGTACTTCCAAGCCACGTCTTTCCTGTTTCCTCATTCATATACCGGCTGTCCTTATTCAATCCCTTAAGGCGTATATTTCTGCTTTTATGATTTGGCCTGTTCATAACCTGTATCAAGGTAACCAGAGCTTCCTTTTTATCCTTGGAAACCACCATATAACAATCATACAGATGATTCTGATGGTAGGAAGCAATTCTATAATAATCTCCATTTCGAATCAAGTCGTTATACTTGTGATACATGGTAACCTGTGCCGGTATCTGTGCACGGTCTTCCTCCGGTATCTTCGTCACATCAAGTTCATAGCCAAAGGTTCCGGCAAGAGCTACATACCCCCTTGTATCAAAAGGCGTAATTCTTCCTACTGTATGATTTGGGCAGTCACTAACATGTGCTCCCATTGTAGATAATGGGTAAAGCATTGCTGTTCCTTCCTGAATTGATAATCTCTCGATGGCATCCGTATCATCCGAGCACCAGATCTGAGGGCTATAATATAACATACCGGGATCGAATCTGGCTCCACCACCGGAGCAGTTCTCCAATAATAAATCAGGGAACTCTGAGATCAGTCGCTCCTGTAATTCATATACACCAAGGACATAGCGATGATACAATTCACCCATCTGATCTGACGGCAATGCAGCGGAACCTATATCCGTAAGCTGACGGTTCATATCCCATTTTACATATTCTATATTGGCACTACGAAGGACTGTTGCCACCTTCTCATAGATATAATCAATAATTTCTTTCCTGGAAAGATCAAGTACATATTGTTCTCTGCTTTGAACCAGTTCCCTTCCCAATACTTCGATAGCCCAATCCGGGTGTAATTTGTAAAGCTTTGAATCCGGAGAAATCATCTCAGGCTCAAACCAGATACCGAATTTCATACCAAGTTTATTTACCTCATCTACCAGATACTTTAATCCACCCTTTATTTTATCTTCATTCACATCCCAATCACCGAGGGAACTGTTATCCGATTGCCTGTGGCCAAACCAACCATCATCCATTACCAGCATTTCAATACCAAGCTTTGAAGCTTCCTGCGCTATGGAAAGCAGTTTCTCCGTATTAAAATCAAAATAGGTGGCTTCCCAATTATTGATAAGAATTGGTCTTTTCTTATCCTTATATGGACTGCGAATCAGATGATTCCGGTACAGGTCGTGGAACTGATGTGTCATTTTACCGATTCCTTCTCCGGAATAGCATAGAATTACTTCCGGCGCCTGGAAGGAATCCCCCTTTTCAAGCTTCCAGCAAAAATCCTGGGGGTGGATACCCATGACGAACCGTACGCTGTCAAACTGGTTGACTTCTGCCTGTGCCTTAAAATTACCAGAATAAATAAAATGAAATCCATAGACTTCTCCCACTTCCTGTGTGCAGTTTTTTGAAGCCAATGCCATAAATGGATGATCCTGATGAGAGCTCTCACCACGGATGCTTCCCAGCCCCTGAATTCCATAACCCAGAGATTTTCTCTGAATATGACGTTCTCTAGCCCAAGAACCGTGAAGCGTAATCATATCAAAATCTCTGTTATCCATATCAAGACAGATGCTCATCACTTTTGTCAGATATATTTCTTCACTGCCATGATTTATTACCTTTACACTTCTTGTCACCACATCCAATTCTTCAAATATGCTGTAGGAAAGTACCATATCAAGCTTAAGGTCCTTATCTGTTAACGTGATCTCCAGTGTCTCCGTATTATCCACACCGAAGGTAGCGGGCAAGCCCTGTAATCCATCTTTCCCCTTATATATTCTGTGGCACTTAAATACTGGGCGAACCATGGTATACCCGTCCTTCGTCCTTACGCTAATAGAGCTTTCCCTATAATCACCGGCACCATGGGAGGAATACTCAGTCGGAAATGTATCATAAAAGCTAGCCCTATCCCGATTGTTACGGCTCGGCACATAGGGTTGCTCCTCAATTCTCATCAGATAGGACAGATCATGCTCGTCCACTTTCTCCCCATAATATACATGTCCCAAAAATCCTTCCTTATCAACTACTGCCATGATGTAGGATGTTGTTTTGGTATCTAGCTTAAATATTCCTTGATCTTCAAAATATGAAATTGACATGATAGATTCCCCCGTAATTTATGTATTGTTAGATAGTAGCGTAGCTATATCGTTTATGTTTTTGTATTAACATATTGGATTATGTAATTCTCAATTACTTATTAAGGATTATTGTATTGATGAAAATTATTGATAAATAATTTTACAATTATCTCAATTATTACTATATTTTTCAAATGTCTTATTGTCAATATATATAATACAACAAAAGAAGAATTATGGTTTTATTTGGAGAATTACCATGTTATCTTAGTAGGCACTTAATAGTAATACTAGTCGATGAAAAAGATAATACTTAAAAATGAACTGGCTAATTTACTCCAGTTCATTTGTTATGTGTTCAATATTATTTTCTCCGACTTTTTGTCTTTTATTTTACTTTTCCTTTTTAATAAATCTGATAAATAACTGGGCAAAACAAGATATTCATTACTAAATATATGATAAGCAGAATACCTGCCGCTCCCATTACTTTTCCACCTATCTGAACCAGCAAATGTTTTTGCATAGTATTGGGTATCATCAAGTTTATTACCCGCATCCAGAGTCATGTATTTTTCCGTAGTATAAGATATTCCAGAATTCGCGAATTATTGTTTAAATGATTCGTAAATTCGTAATTCCCCTCACTTCCTAGCGCCATGCTTTTTAACTTTATTGTGTATTAATAATGACAATTAACGATTGCATCTTTTTTATTCTTCAAATTTATGTATGAAATACAGGTTAATAATATAGTAATCATTGCTAAGATTAAGACAACAATAGAACTATCAAAATAGTCATATAGGAATCCTCCGATCGAAATGGGCACTTTCAATGCATTTGCCACACCTACAGCTGCACTGACCGTCATCACCTTAATAGTAACGACATCTTCCTTTATATAATCAATCATCATCTTCAGCTTGATGAAATTGCTCTGCATGCCATGATGTGCCTTGTAATCGATTCGTCTCCACTTTATACCTCTTAATCAGCTACTTTATATGTTTTTTAAATACCTCTCTCATAATAACTACCTTTTTTATCACCTCATCCATCAGCTGTGGATAGTTTTTGTGATTGTCAAAATCTAATCCTGGGATTTTGTGAAGGATACGACTCGTCTTTTTACTATCTAAACGTTGCCACTCATAGTCTAACCCCGACTCGTTTTCAATAGCTTCTCTTGCAGAAAACAGTGAATCAAACAAAGCTTTATCATCACCAATATTAAGTTCTACACCTATGAATGAATCACTATTTACAAGAGTAATTCCTATATGACAAGCGCTATTCCCAATAGCTACATCATACCAATGATCCGTTGACGCTTTTCGGACATTAAAAGGTTTTCCGTGCGCAATAATCTCGTCATTGAATTGCGTCCAAAAGGTTAATCTCTCAGTCTGTGACTTGTTTAGCGAATCGTATGAAGTTACATTCTTGGATGACTTAATAAAATCGTTTGGTTGTTCTATGACTTCAAACTTGGGAGCCGGATCAGAATCACCAATCTTATATGCATGAAGTTCAATAAGAAATAAATCAATGCCACTTCGAGTATTATTGTTCAACCACTCAATAGCACTACGATGTTCCTCACGCGCCTGCTTAACGATCCACACAATCACTTTCGCATCAAGACCTGAGGCATATGTAATGATCTTACCAAGATGATCATGATTAGATGATTCAAGCTGATTTTCAATAATCACTTTTGTTCCATCAGTCTCATCAACAGCTACAATATCACAACGATATGATCCAACATAGGCTTCCTTGTTAGCTTCAACCAGAGTAAGTCCCAGAATATCATTCAAATATGCAATATTTTCTGGTTCTACAAGCCAATTTGAGAAATCATACTGCTCATGTTTCCACAAATCGCGTATATCCACTTCCGTTAACATTCCTATTTTCATCTGTTACCTCCGCCTCTTGATTTTCATGGTACCTGCCAATGTGTACCTTAACGTATCATAAACATCTACAATGTAATCGTACTATTCCTCTTGCTCGAGATATTTATAGGAACTAGTCGTATCACCGTCTTTTATCTATTGGATTTGCCATTATATTCTGTAGCCGTTGCGTTATATCAATATTTAATATTTTCTGCAACCATATCAAACTCATCCTGCTCCGAACAATACGAATTTTCTTCAACTCCTCCGTTAAGAATAAATTCCCTAAGAATTTTATCAATTTTAGGGTGTATCTTACGTCTAGGAATCTCCATACCTTCTATTTCCTCGAAGTAACGCTGAGCAATATCCATATCTATGGTTTGCTTCAACTTTTCAAAACGTCCAAACTCATCAATATTATGTTCATTAACATTTAATGACATAAAATATTTTAAGGCATTTTCATCTATTCCAAGCTTAATAGCAAAATTATGTAATTCATCATTCTTTGCCTTTGCCTTATAGGAAGAAATGTAATCCTTTATTGATTTTGACTCATCATATACCAAAAAAGCATTCTGAATGTCTCTAATAACAATGTGTGCATATCTCTGTTCTTCTTGTGACAGTGTTGCAAAGGATTTGTGAAGTTCGTTCAGCATTGCACTCTTCGTCACCTCGTCAGCACCTTCCTGAACCAGCTTATAATATTTACGAAATCTAGAATTCATATAGTCAGAATCAATTTTATCTGTAGGTAAAGACATTAGATAGGGGTCAATATCATATCCCACATCAGAACCGCCTCCACTGCCGCCTCTTTTTAACTCTTTATAACGTGCCAATAGGGTTTCATATGTCATCTTATCAAAAAGCAATATGACATTTCCGTAAACGATTCCATCACCTTCTCCATATTCTAATTTTTCCCACACAAATCCCTGTACTCTCGCAGATTCAAGATAACTGCTCAACTGTCGGAATAAACTAGCAAACTTCCTTTTCTCATCTGCTTCCTCTGGCAAACTCGAGAAATCCGGTATACCGGCAAGCTCAAAAATGACCTTTATATCCAAAAATACTTGATTCATTTTTTCAAGATTCTGCTTAAGCTTTGGTACAAATATTCCAAATGGTTTATCTCCAGAATATGATTTAAAAGCATAATCAATGATATTTTTCATTGTATATGGTCGACGGTAATATCGAATAATTCCGTGTTTTTTATCATTTTGGAATACCCTATTTGTACGAGAGAATGCCTGTATAATCATTTCTATATTATTCCATCGATAAGACTTATCCATATATAGTGTATTAAGCCACTTTGAATCATATCCTGTCAGCATCTGATCCACAACAATTAATAAATCTAAACACATTTCCTTATCGTTTTCCACCCCAAGATAAGGTTCCTTATGAGCCAGCCTTGCACATACATCCTTTTTAAATGAATCATATGAAGAAATTCCAAAGGTCTTATCATACCGCTGATTGTAGTCACTTAGGATGTCATGAATTCCATGTATCTTCTCGATAGAGTGCTCATTGTTTCCATCGCTTGGATCAAAAACTGCTGTCACCTTCAGGCCACAATCTCTTAACTTTATCAGCTTATAATATTCCATGGCTTCCGGGATACTGCTACATGCAAGAATTGCATGATATTTACTATCCAGACTTTGCGATACCCAATTATCCAGAATATCATCGATAACAGTATTATGGTGGTTCTCGCAATTATACAAACCTTCCGATAGTTCTCCCTCGATACTTTCCAAAGCAGCTCCTTCATCATCCAATGCTTCTCCCATTGGAACATCGTTCATCCAGTGAAGATATACGCTTTTTTTCTTTTCGTCAGCTAATGCTTCCGCTTCATTTTCTGCTCTTGCCTTTTCCAACGCCACTATTCTTTTTAATTCCTTATCTTTGTAGGTCGGTTGTGGAATGCTGTCAAAGCCAAGGACATTTTTATCTCGCATGCCATCAGCTACTGTGTACCTTGCGTCTTCAAGCTCATCGCCGAATACATCCGCTGTAGTAGAATCCTTTTTCTTATTTATATCCAGTATCGGAGTACCGGAAAATCCAAAAAAGATTGCTCTAGGGAAAGTAAATTTTATGGTTGACAACATCTCACCGAATACACTTCTATGACATTCATCCACAATAAATACGATACGCTTGCTATTGATCAGCTCTATATCATGATTGTTTACCCCATCTTCCTGCTTGATACGACTCATCTTCTGGATCGATGTTACAATCAAAATATCTTTTGTATTTGGGCTTGTAAGCTTAGATATTAGAATATCTGTATTCTCTGTTGCTTGTACTTCTTCCGTTTCATCTGCAAAGCCACGATACTCTCTCAGAGACTGTGTTCCAAGTTCAATTCGATCCATTAAAAACACAACCTTATCAGCATCCTTGGAATTTGCAATCAATTGAGCTGACTTAAACGAGGTCATAGTCTTCCCTGATCCGGTAGTCTGCCACACATAACCACCATGAATGACCTTATCATCCCAACGCATTTTAGTCACTCGATCGGCAATCGCATAAGCAGCATTATACTGGTAGCTCCTCATAACCTTTAGTGCATTGTCATTATTATCTGCTACCGTATAAAAACCAATCATATAATGTGCCATAGGAATAGAAATCAAAGCACCTGCAATATCCTTCCATGCATTAACTGGATCGTTATTCTTGTCCGCCCAGTGGAAACAGAAATTCTGATTGAATTTATCTGCGCTTCCCGGATTTGAAAAATATGTGCAATCCTCTGGATTCATAGCCACGAAAATCTGTACCAGTGAAAAAATGCCAGTAAAAATACCTTCACTTAGGTATTTCTGAATCTGATATTGGGCTTCGCTCACCGGAATACAGCTTTTCTTTAACTCCACATGTATCAGTGGCATACCATTGATCAGCAGGCAAAAATCTCCTCTGCGATTCGGGTAAATACTATCCTTTGCTTTATACTTAGGCTGTCTTGCAATCTGATAAAAGGTTCTTCCTGCCGCTATTTCCTTTCGATTAAAAATATCCAAAGAAATTGTTTTCTTGAAATTATGAATATCCCGTTCTTCATCTCTAACGATCTGAATCGTACCATCATTAATAAATCCATTTAGCTTCAATGGGGTTTTACGAATTGCGATTTGGGTCATAATCTGGGTCATTTCACCTTCGGTTAATGGATAATCGCCTAGTCTGACTGCACTTCGATTTCTTTTATAAATGATATCTGCCCAGTTTCTGATCAAGTCTTTTTCTGTTGGATAGTCAACAACACCATCCTTCCACCCTTTATCTTCCACAAGCATTTTAATAAGGTCATTTTCAAAATCCTTTTCTTTATCATAACTAGTTTTATAACTCACGGGCGATCACCTCCTATACGAACATATTTTCTAACATGGATTTCTTGATTTGTTTCAGTTTCTCTAGCTTACGCTGATGAAGGGTGATAACTTTATCTAATTGTGCAAAAAAGGATGAAATGGAATTCTGTTCTTTTACACTCGGAAAGATTACTTCTCCCTTAAGAGCATTTTCAGCAGAAACCTTCATATCATTTTTTGCGCCTTTATTTACTAATGGATGCATGTAATTATTCATTCTTGCATGCTGTTCAAAATACACTTGAACAAAGCCTGGATTAACATTTTCACAAGTATGATATACCGCATACAAAGTCGACACAATGCCCGTATTTCCGTTGTTTGTCTTAATTATTCCATATGGATTTGAGCTCAAAGGAGACTTTGTATAAACAATATCCCCTGTATGGACTACACCATAATTTGAAACTGACGCTCCAGCAAAAGATCTCCCTTGAAATTCTATCTGATTTACGATACCATAATCACCTGATACAGATAAGACATCTTCCTTACCGTACATATCTTCTTTGTTTTTTTCGTTCGATACTTCAAGATAGCACTCCAACTTACGCTGTTCCCAATCATCAATAAATCCTGCAAATCTAATTTCTGGAACATTTGAGCCATTTTTAGGAAACATTTTTACCAACATGGATTTCTTCATTATAATCAACTTGTCATACTTACGCTGATGAAGGGCGATAAGGTTGTCAAGGTTATTAAACATTTCTCCTATCTTTCTTTGTTCACCACTTGAAGTCGGTAATGAAATTCCCAAATTCGATAGGTCTGTTAAATTAATTGCAGGATAACTTGTTCCCGTACAGTTATCTAAAACAACTTTTACAAAAGATTCAGTTTGCAAAAAACTCATTAGAAAAGTGCCGTCAATATTAGGTCTCATTTGAGCATATCCTGTTGAGAATACGTAGTTATTATCAGCCTTTATGAACATATAGTTATTTTTCTGATATGGTCTTACAGTTTGATAAAATACATCTCCAGTCTTTGCCAATCGTTGCGCTCTTGAAGGTGCAGAAGCTTTTGTTTCTGTTCGATGTAAGATCATTTCAGTTCCAACAACAGATTCTAAATCTACATATTCAAATTTATCTGGAAGCTCGGATTTTGGATTGAATTCTGCAACTTCATATAACTTACGCTGTTCCCAAGCATCCGTAAATCCTACAAATCTAATTTTAGGTTCTTTCTTATTTTCGCCCATATTATTCACCCGCTAACAGTAATTTGAATTCACCGAGCCCCTTCATGTCAAACTCATTGCCACAAAGCTCATCCAACAGTACGCCTAATTCCTTCTCTGTGGCTGCGATATTCTTCTCAATATCCTCAAACGTTTCACTATACTTCATTGAAATACTACTTACTTTTTTTATCAAGTCTTGAACAATAGTTTTTGGTATTGAATATAAGTTTTCCATTAGTTTTGTAATCCATTTCATATGCAGAAGCATTTTAACCTCATCGTCGGTCAGTGCTTCAATGGTACTCTTTGTCTTCATATGAAGAGCGTCAGTTTCCTCTTTTATTTCTTTCTTCAGTGATTTTTCATCAGAGATTAGATCATTGCACTGCATTATCTTAGTTTCATAGCTATCCTCACCAAAAATTACACCTTTTTTCATTTCAGCCGCATATTGCTTTGCAAGCTTAGCAACCTGTGCATATACAAATGCTGTACCATCTTCATTGATTGCCTCACTAGATTTGTCTTCTTCACTCATAGAATCAAGTAATTCTTCATACAAAGCAGTAATCTCATTCAATTGCTTCTCCTTGCTTTGGAGCTGCTGATACTCTTCCCGCAGTAATGTATCCTGTACTAATGCAAAAGGAATAATATGTCCAATGAAGCCATCCTGGACCTCAACATCAGCACCATCTTTCTTCTTCATTACCATTCTTGGGTCAACTTGCTTTGTTGCTTCAAACCCTTCTGTTTGAATGATTTCTAGATCGTTTGCAATTTGAGACCAGCTATCGTCTAATAACTGATACGCCTCATATCTATCAACAAGTGGAACATTTTCCAATCGATCAAACATGTCTTCACTGATTTTAGTTTCCTCTTTTGATATCGAAACACTTTCTGCATGTTCTATCAATTCGTCGTATAAATACTCTTCAAAACCTTCAAATGCCTTCTGAAATGCACTTTCAAAAGCTTTTACCGAATTGTGATTCTTTATTGTATCCTTCAAATTTTCCGTTGCAAGTTCAGAATATGATTCATTTACAACAAACAAAGTGTCCTTTAAACCTTCCAAAACTTCCCAATACTCAGCTTGTTCATCGATCTCATAGGTAGGAATCCCACCAAACATGGATGCATAGATATCATAACTCTCTGCCTTTTCAGAGGAATCTACATAGCGAGGTATATTCAAGTTATAATCGTTGCTTCTGATTTCAGCTCTACTGACAGTTCTCGAAAACTTCGGGATGGTAGCTCTGCCAGCAACTGTATCCGCGATCTTTTTGATATCACATGCACGAAGCTTATTATTTTTTCCTTCTTTTATGAAGCCCTTAGATGCATCAATAATCAATACATCATCATTATCTCTGCTTTGCTTCAACACCATAATAATCGTTGGTATACCTGTACCAAAGAATATGTTTGTAGGCAAACCAATGATTGTATCCACCTGATTTCTTTCAATTAAGTTCTTACGTATTTCCCCTTCTTCTCCTCCTCTAAATAATACGCCATGTGGTAAAACAATCGTCATAATTCCATCCGGTAAAACATGATATAAGTCATGTAATAAAAATGCGTAATCTGCCTTTGATTTTGGTGCTGTACCATAACCCGAATAACGTGAGTCTGATTTTTTACCCTCTGGATTCCAGGCCTGTGAGTAGGGAGGATTTGACACCACGGCATCTACTCGAAGCACAGGGGGGTAGCTATCCAGATCAATCGGCCAATCCTCTTCTAAAGTATCCGCATTTCTTGTGAATATGTTACCAGGCTTTAATCCTCTCATTACCAGATTCATACGAGTAAGGTTATATGTGTTTTCCTTTAACTCCTGCGCATAATACTTTATATTCTCACTATTCATAAATTTAGCAGCACTTTTACCAATATTGATAAGCAAAGATCCAGAACCGGAGGTTGGATCATAGATGGAAATATTGTTTCGATCCTTTAAATGATGAGCTATAATCTCAGACATAAGTAATGATACTTCATGTGGTGTATAGAATTCTCCTGCCTTCTTACCTGCATTTGATGCAAAATTTGATATCAGATATTCATAGATATAACCCAAAACATCATACCCCTGCTTTTCATCCATCGGAATATCTTTGATCAAACTAATTAGTCCCCTGATCGCTTTTGTTCTTGCACCACTGGTATCACCAAGCTTATTTAATCCCATTTGTAAGGTGTCAAAGATCTTATCAAATACCGCCTTATAGTTATTACCTATATTTCTTTCAAACGCTGAAAGAGCATCGGTTACATTAGAAACATCAAAGTCCTTACCCATCTTAACCCATGTCGAAAAGAGATTGTTATATGATATAAAATAGCCAATATTTTTCTTACAAAGATCAACTGTATCTATTTCTTCCACAGTCAGCTCCGGTAAATCTTCCTCCGTCCAATCCAAAGTTTTTAAATATTCCACTTCCTTATCTGACAAGAATTTATAGAAGATAAAACCAAGAATGTAATCCTTGTATTCATTCGCTTCAATCTTGGAACGCATCCTATTGGCTGACTCCCAAATCTTATTTGCCAGTTGCTGTTTGTTCATAACTGATTATTCCTCCTAGTAGTCTTATTATTGTTATAAAAGTAAATCATTTTTCTTCTATAAACTTTGGAAAATCAATATTCACCTACAGAATATATGCTGCATGCATATGACTCAGTGATTTCGAGAAACTTAAGATTATCTCAAGCATTTATACTAATTATTATCCGTTTGCCCTTTTCTGATATATTTCCCGCTCTTCACTCTCTCATCCTTCGGTTTCACAGCATCAGCCGGAATAACCCATGATGAGTCTATTTTAACTGCTCCAGAAATACGCTTCTGAGAACATAGAATCTGAATTCTCCGTTTTGAAATTCTCCACTTGTCTGCTGTTTGACGTATTGACAAATACTCCATCCCTCAATCCTCGTTTCTCGACTATTATCAATAAAACACGACATGTAAATTATAATCCCAACTGCGAATAATATCAATCTGATATTTTCCATATATGGCCATTTAGTAGATATTGGTTTTTTTGAACAAATTAATACCAACTGGTAAGGAGTTCACAGACTAGTCTAATGCAAAGAGGAAAGCAACCACCGTACTATAAATCTGATGATTGCCCCTCAATCTCCCTGTAATAACATTTCTCTTATTTTTCTGTTCCTGCTCCCAAGACTGCTCTACATTCAGAAACAAATTTTTCTTTCACAAATTTCTACATCTCCGCTTCTGCTTACCGGTACTCATTATATCTGTCTTATTCTAAAAAAAGAATCCCCCGTTTTTCCAAGAGATTCTTCAAATATGCCTTATTATTTGGTCGTAAGTTGGTCGTAAATCCCGACCATTATTTTCTCAAGCCCTAATAAATACAGGCTTTATTACTCTTTGTTCTTCATCGTCGGGAACAACAGTACATCCCTAATTGCCGAAGAATCGGTAAGTAGCATAACAAGTCGGTCAATTCCGATACCGATACCACCTGTCGGCGGCATTCCGTATTCGAGTGCATTCAGGAAGTCTTCATCCAATTGGTTCGCTTCTTCGTCGCCGGCTGCCCTAAGTGCTTCCTGAGCTTCAAAACGTCCTCTCTGATCTAGCGGGTCATTTAACTCGGAGAAAGCGTTTGCCATCTCACGTTTTGTGATAAACAACTCAAAACGTTCCGTATAATCCGGATCGCTTGGTTTACGGCTTGCCAGCGGAGATATTTCTACTGGGTGATCCATGATAAAGGTCGGCTGAACAAGATGTTCTTCCACATATTCCTCAAAGAACAAATTGATGATGTCGCCCCTCTTATGTCTATCTTCAAATTCTATGTGACGTTCTTTTGCCAGAGCCTTCGCAGCTGCTTCATCCGGTATTTGATCAAAGTCAATATTGGCATACTTCTTAATTGCCTCTATCATAGTTAATCTTTCAAAAGGCTTCGATAAATCTATCTCCACACCGTCATAGGTAATGGCTGTTGTACCTAACACCTTCTGAGCAACGCTACGGAATAAATCCTCAACAAGATCCATCATCCCGTAATAATCCGTATAAGCCTGATATAACTCCAAAAGTGTGAATTCCGGATTATGCCTTACGGACAATCCTTCATTACGAAAT
Source organism: Bacillota bacterium (assembly GCA_023393095.1). Taxonomy (GTDB): domain Bacteria; phylum Bacillota; class Clostridia; order Lachnospirales; family Lachnospiraceae; genus Mobilitalea. The sequence goes on along the minus strand of JAEWMT010000124.1, from coordinate 29,200 downwards.
ACTCTACCGATTTCATAAACACGTTCAAGGCCTCCGACAATCAGTCGTTTTAAATATAATTCCAGTGATATTCTAAGATGGATATCCTGATCCAGAGCGTTATGATGTGTATTGAATGGTTTCGCAGCAGCACCTCCGGCATTCGGAACAAGAACCGGTGTCTCTACCTCAATAAATTCCTTGTTGTCTAAGTAATTACGGATTTCCTTGATGATATGGGAACGCTTGATAAAGGTGTCCCTAACTTCAGGATTTACAATCAGGTCAACATAGCGTTGTCTGTATCTAGTATCCGTATCCTTAAGTCCATGAAACTTCTCAGGTAAAATCTGAAGGCTCTTAGTTAACAGCACTATCTTATGTGCCTTAACGGACACTTCACCTGTATGTGTTTTAAATACTTCACCTTCTAATCCGACAATATCGCCAATGTCATATTTCTTGAATTCGGCATAGGTTTCTTCACCGATTTCATCTTTCCTGACATAAGCCTGAATGTCTCCGCTAATATCTCTGATATTACAAAAGGATGCTTTTCCCATCACACGCTTTGACATGATACGTCCGGCGATGGACACAGTTTTTCCTTCCACCTCTTCAAATTTATCAATAATATCTTTGGATCGGTTCGTAACATCATACTTCATGATCTGGAAAGGATCCTTCCCGTTCTCCTGAAGGTCGGCTAATTTTGCCCTTTTTATCTTTAATAACTCATTAATATCCTGCTCTACTGGATTTCTTTCGTCTGCCATGAATTTCACCTCATAACGCAGTAAACGCTTCCTGCTTACCGGTATTTTATAAATTTGATCTTTGTATCTCTAATATTTTATATTGCATTGAGCCTGCATGGGTTTCTACTGTAACAACATCCCCAACCTTTTTCCCAATCAGTCCGCTTCCAAGCGGAGATTCATTGGAAATCTTGCCGCGTAAGCTGTTCGCTTCTGTGGAACCTACCAGCTTATAAACAAGCTCTTCATTATATTCCATATCTAATATTTTAACTTTACATCCAATATTAATTACGTTTACATCTACTTCATCTTCAACGACAACTTCAGCATTTTTAAGAATCTTATCAATTTCTTCTATACGAGCCTCAATATCTCTCTGCTCATCTTTCGCTGCATCATACTCTGCGTTTTCGGAAAGATCCCCCTGCTCTCTTGCCTCTTTAATCTTCTGTGCAACTAATCTTCTTTGATTAACTTTAAGATCATGAAGTTCATCTTCAAGCTGTCTTAAACCCTGATAAGTCAGTATGTTTTTCTTTTCTACCATAAAACACCCTTCCTCCATATTGCTTTTTTTACAACATACAATACATTCAAAGTATTATATCCTATCGATTGTATATTGTCAACCCGATTAAATATATGTTTTTTTGAGCTTTTTCAACCTATAATTTACACCACTACAATTAGTTTTGTCCGCTCAAAAGTTACATTATATCTTATCATTAAACTATCAAAAATATTCTCTTGATTTATGAATATTATATCTTAATAATGATCATGAATTTGACATTTTACAGTTAATAAAATCAATAAGAAAGTTACCGTATGTAAAGGCGAGTCATATGTATATATATGCAAACATATTCATCTCTTTACATAAATCAGACTTATGACACCCAAACCACTTACTGCACATCCTTTAAAATATCACTGAAATCAAAGGTTGCAAAATAGTCCTGTGCTGTCTCTGCTCTTCTGATCAACTGTACGCTACCATCTTCTTTCAATAAAAGCTCCGCTGATTTTAATTTGCCGTTATAGTTATAGCCCATCGCAAACCCATGAGCCCCGGTATCATGGATAACAATCAAGTCCCCGATATCGATTTTCGGCAGCATACGGTCAATGGCAAATTTATCATTATTCTCGCAAAGGGAACCGGTAATATCATATTTATGATCACAGGGCTTATCTTCCTTACCCATTACCGTAATATGATGATAGGAACCATACATGGCAGGTCTCATCAGATTAACTGCACATGCATCAAGGCCGATATATTCTTTATATATATGCTTTTCATGAATCGCAGTTGCAACCAGGTGACCATAGGGAGCAAGCATATATCGTCCAAGCTCCGTAAAAATTGCGATATCTCCCATACCCGCAGGCACAAGTATTTTCTCAAATTCTTTTCTTACACCTTCGCCGATCATCATGATATCATTTGTCTTACCATCTGGTTTATATGGAATTCCCACACCACCGGAAAGATTAATAAATTTAATATCTGCTCCGGTCTTCTCACGAAGTTCTACTGCCAGTTCAAACAGAATTCCCGCAAGTGTCGGATAATATTCCTCAGAAGCAGTATTACTTGCAAGGAAGGAATGAATTCCGAATTCCTTAACGCCTTTTTGCTTCAATATCTGAAAGCCTTCGATGATCTGCTCCTTGGTGAAACCGTATTTTGCATCACCTGGATTGTCCATGATTCCATTGGAGGTTTTAAAAACACCACCGGGATTATAGCGGCAGCATATTTTTTCAGGGATGCCGGTGGTTTTTTCCAGAAAATCAATATGGGTAAAATCATCCAGATTAATAATTGCATCCAATTGTTTTGCCATAACAAATTCCTTCGGCGGTGTTGCATTGGAGGAGAACATAATACCATCTCCTGAATAATCGAGGGCTTTTGCCATCATTAATTCCGTAAGAGAGGAGCAATCCACGCCACAACCCTCTTCCTTCAAGATGTTGATAATGTAGGGATTCGGTGTAGCCTTTACTGCAAAATACTCTTTAAATCCCTTATTCCAGGCAAAAGCTTGGTTAAGCTTTCTTGCGTTCTCACGAATACCTTTCTCATCATAAATATGAAAGGGAGTTGGATATTTCTTTGTAATCTCCAGTAACTGTTCTTGTGAAACAAATGGTTTCTTCATAAAGAACCTCCTAATCTATTGTAAAATTTTATATATTTTTAATCAGTTCATAATCCCCAGACTGTATCCCATTGATATAATCCTTAATACTATCCAGTTTATGCCGAAATGCCACTCCTGTGTAATAATCTATGGGAAAATGAGAGTCCGAACCGGCAGTTACCGGCAGCTTATGTTTCTTTGCGTAAAGTAAAGCCTTACGATCAAAATCCTCATTCCGATTACCTAGATTAATAGCTTCGACCGCATCTACATATTTCGGGAATAGGCGAATTTCCTTAATATAAGGTCTGACCCGAAACGGATGGGCATGGACGATAAAGCCTCCATCCTCATGTACCCGTTTATACTGCTCCTCAACAGACCAAGATAATATGTCCGGATGCTCCTTAAGCCATTGTTTATCCAGTCCATAAATCAGAAAATCGGTTCCACGAAAACTGGCTTCCCATCCGAAGAAAACGGATAATCCTATTCTATCTCCTTCTTCTTTTGCATTTTCATAACCTCTGCAAAACAGTTCTACTCTTTCTTCCCAAGGAAGATCACGTGGAATACTGGTGTTTCCATTAAAAAAGTGATCGGTAACAATGATACCGGAATATCCTGCGTTCTTATAAATTTGTACCTGTTTTGCTGCACTTAGTTCAGAGCAGGCACTTGCCTCTGTCGTATGAAGATGTGTTTCGTATTTATATAAGCTCACTCTTACAACCTTTCATAGTATTATAATTTTGCATAATTATACTTTTTTATGTCTACCCAATATTCACCTTAAATACACTGAAATCTATAATCCGAAAGAGTTCCCCCTGTTGCTTAGCTTAAAGTAGTTCGAATAATATCATAAATAATTGTTCCTATTATACATCATTTTATGTTTTTTTCAATTGTTTTTTGAAATTCAGTGGTACATCGGTTGTACATGGGCATTTTTAGATATTTTCTGGTATATTTTGTCTATTTTTACTTGGCCTTCCCTATTTTATAATGGAATTCTACCCAATCAAATCAGAAATTACTTTTTCAAAGATAGATTCTAAGCCCGAACATATGATTGCAATATTACTGGTAATCTTTTTTTGCTTATGTTATAATCCTATAGGAATGCATATAGGTATTCCATATTATTCATAATATAAGATTATGTTAATAATTAAATTTATTTTTCTATATTTTAAATTGATTGCTGGGGGAAAGGGTTGTCACTAAGTCTAATTGTATGACAGCTTGGAAAGAACCACATAATGGTTATCATTACTAAGAATGTACATGGAGGTTTATATGGAACAATACAGTGGAAGTCAGATTGTCGTTTTGGAAGGCCTTGAGGCAGTAAGGAAGCGACCCGGTATGTATATCGGCAGCACCGGACCAAGGGGCTTACATCACTTAATCTGGGAGATACTTGACAATGGTATTGATGAGCATCTGGCAGGTTATTGCTCAAAAATCGATATCACTTTAAGAAAGGATGGCGCAATTGAAATCTGCGATAATGGACGCGGTATTCCTGTTGACATCCATCCTACCAAGAAAATACCGACAGTACGTGTCGTATATACTATCTTGCATGCCGGAGGTAAATTCGATAGTTCCGTCTATAAGGTATCCGGCGGTCTTCATGGCGTTGGTGCCTCTGTTGTGAATGCCCTTTCAAAGCATGTAATCGTCGAGGTGAAAAGAGACGGTAAAATCTACCGGGATGAATATAGTAATGGAGGTCATCCTATCACTGAATTAGTGGACGGTCTTCTGCCGGTTGTAGGCAAATGTAACAAATCCGATACTGGTACTAAGGTCATCTTCTATCCGGATGATTCCATTTTTGAAACAGTAGAATTCAAGGCAGAGATCATACATAAGAAGCTGAAGGAAATTGCCTTTCTGAATAAAAATATATTAATCAACTTTACTGATCAAATCACGGGTATCACCAAAACCTATCAAGAGGAATTCGGAATTAAGAGTTTTGTATCCTACATTACCCGAGAAATGACACCAATCCATGAGGAACCGGTATATCTCGAGGGAAAGAGCGGTGATATTGAGGTAGAAATAGCATTTCAATATACCGATAGCTACTCCGAACAGATCAATGCTTACTGTAACCGTATTAATGTCGTAGATGGCGGAACTCTCGTTACCGGCTTTAAAACCGGATTGACCAGGGTTATGAATCAGTATGCAAGAGAGTTGAATGTCCTTAAGGAAAAGGATGAGAATTTTGACGGTAAAGATATCCGTAACGGACTTGTTGCCATCATATCGATCAAACATCCCGATCCCCAATTTGAAGGTCAGACAAAAACAAAATTAGGCAATACCGATGCCAAGAGTGCTGTGGATGATGTATTTTCGACCGAAGCACAGCGTTGGTTTGATAAGCATGTTGAGGTGCTAAGAAGCATTCTGGATAATTCACTAAAATCCTTTAATGCAAGGCGTGCTAGTGATAAGGCAAGAACCGCGGTCTTAAAGCAATTAAATGATGTGGATACCCGTAGCAAGCTTGCTTCCTGCTCTTCCAAAAAGCCGGAGGAATGTGAACTGTATATCGTCGAAGGTGATTCTGCGGGCGGTACGGTAAAGACCGCAAGAAATCGCAGAACTCAGGCTGTACTTCCTCTTCGAGGCAAAATTTTGAACGTTGAAAAGGCAACACTCGAGAAAATCCTCGTGAATAATGAAATTAAATCAATGATTGCCTCCTTTGGCTGCGGAATCGGTGATGAATTTGATATTAATAAACTCCGCTATGATAAAATCATTATTTTGACTGATGCCGACGTAGACGGTGCCCATATCAGTACTCTTTTGCTTACCTTCTTCTATCGATTCATGCCAGAGTTGATTCTGGAAGGAAAAGTATACCGTGGTATGCCTCCTCTGTATAAGGTAGAGTACGAAACCACTGTAAAGGGAAAGAAATCAAAGAAATCCGAATATCTATTTAACGATTTTGAGCTGGATAAATTCCGTAAGGAAGATGGTAATAAGATAATGAATCTTCAAAGATACAAAGGTCTAGGTGAAATGGATGCCCATCAGCTTTGGGAAACCACATTAAATCCAGATACCCGTATCCTTGCCCAGATTTCCATCAGCGATACCGTCGAGGCGGATGAAATTACTACTATGCTGATGAGCAGCAATGTTCCACCAAGACGTACCTTTATCATTGAGGAAGCCAAATATGCGAAGTTGGATATCTAAATATTTAAATGAATTCCATTTTTATAGCGAAGCCTAAATTATAAAGATATATAAATCATTAGCGTGTCAAAAATCAGATACAAACTAGATTAATGAATATGCGTGTATATATATTCAGATGGCGAAGACCGGCTCAAGCGACCATTGCATAAAAACTTTATATACAATCACCTTCGCTTGAAGGTAAGGCGAGTCCATATGAATATATATGCACAAATATTCATTTCACTACATAAATCTGACTTTTGACACCCTAACCATAAATGCAATATGGATAAATAGATAAGGACTTCGAAGCAGTTCGAGTTTTACTTTGAAAATCAGCTGCTGCGAAGTCTAATAATCATTTTGGAGGTTATACAATGAACAAAACATCCGATCAGATTATCCAGATGGATTTTTCTGAAGAAATGAAGAATAGTTACCGTGATTATGCGATGAGCGTAATTATCGCCAGAGCATTACCCGATGTCCGGGATGGTCTGAAACCGGTACAGAGAAGAATTCTGTATTCCATGATTGAGCTTGGTCTAGAGCCTTCCAAACCTCATAGAAAAAGTGCGCGTATAGTCGGCGATACCATGGGTAAATATCACCCACACGGTGACAGCTCCATCTATGAAGCTCTGGTTCGAATGACTGAGGAATATTCCTTAATGGTTCCCTTGGTAGACGGACACGGTAATTTCGGCTCGATTGACGGTGACGGAGCTGCTGCCATGCGTTACACCGAGGCACGATTATCACTGGGAGCTATGGCTTTACTTGATCATCTGGAAAAGGGTCTGATCGAATTTGTACCTAACTTTGATGACAGTGAGAAGGAACCAACCGTACTGCCCGCTATGATACCGAATCTCTTAATCAACGGTACCACCGGTATTGCCGTAGGTATGGCAACCAATATCCCGCCGCATAATCCGGACGAGGTAATCGACGGTGTTATCGCATATATGGACAATCCGGATATTACAGTTCCTAAGCTAATGAAATATATACCCGCCCCAGATTTTCCGACCGGTGGCATTATCATTAATCAGGATGATCTTCTATCCTTATATGAAACCGGTGAAGGTAAAATAAGAATCCGCTCCAAGGTTGAAATTGAAAATGGTGATAACGGAAGAAAGAACATTGTTATAACCGAAATCCCTTATACAATTGCAGGAAATAAGACAAAGCTGGTGGAAGGCCTCGCTTCCTTAGTGAAGGATAAGGTATTTGATGAAATCTATGATATCCGCGACGAATCCTCCAAGGAAGGGATCCGTGTTGTCATCGAGGTGAAGAAGGATCGCGATCTTAATAATCTGTTAAACGGTCTGTATAAAAAAACTGCGATGGAGGATACCTACTCTGCCAACCTGCTTGCTATTAAAGACCAGCAGCCGATAACCTTTAGCCTGAAAAATATCATCAGTGAATTTGTGGATTTTCAGGTTGAACTTTATACAAAAGAATATAATTATCTGCTGGATAAGGCAATCAAGCGTCTTGAAATTGTTGACGGTCTCATCAAGGCAACCGATGTAATCGACCTCATTATTGAAATATTAAGAGGAAGTTCTTCAATTAAGCAGGCCAAAAGCTGTCTGATCGAAGGTAATACCGAGGGTATTAAGTTTAAGTTCCCAGAATCCGAGAAGGAAGCGAAAACCTTAGATTTTACCGAACGCCAGGCTGATGCGATCCTTGCAATGCAGCTCAGTAAATTAATCGGTTTGGAAATATTAAAGCTGCATGATGAGAATTCCTCCCTGTTAAATTCCATCGAAGAATACAAGAAAATACTTGGAGATACCAAAGAATTATATAAGGTAATCAAAGGACGTCTGAAAGATTATAAGAAATCCTTCCATACTCCAAGACAGACAATGCTCGCTAATGCTATCAGTACCGATTATGTGGAAGAAGTGAAAATTGAGGATATTTATGTACTAATTGACCGCTTCGGCTATACCAAATCAGTTGATATCACAAGCTACTCCAGAGCTTCGGAGGATAATCTGAAGGAATTTACCCAGGTCGTGCAGATGAAGAATACGGACCGGCTCTGTATCTTTACCGCAGAAGGTAATATGTATCAGGTAAAAGCAGAAAGTATCCCTCGATGTAAAATGAAGGATAAGGGAGTATTAATCCATACTCTTTGTAAAATAGGCAAGGAATCAGCGGTTTTCTATGTCTCCTTTGAGCAGCTATTTGAATCCCAGCTGTTATTTACCACGAAAGCCGGTTATATCAAGCAGGTATCCGGCGTAGAATTTGAGACAAACCGATCACAGATAGCAGCGACCAAGCTAGAGGAAAATGATGAAGTGATATCCATCTGTATGCTAACTGCTGCCGAAGTCATGGCCGGATGGGCAGGTGGTATTAAGGTAATCATCCTGACAGCCAAAGGACTATCTCTTGGTTTCCCCCTCGCTGAAGTCAGTGAACTAAAGAAGACCAGCAGAGGTGTGAAGGCAATAACCCTAGAGAAAAATGATACCGTATGTTTTGCAACCGCATTGAGTCAGAATGTGGAAACCTTTATTTATAACGATAAGGAATTCAGTGTTAAGAAGGTCCGTAACCGAAAACGCGGCGACAAAGGGCAGAAGGCTACATTATAACCCGTTATTTCTAAATTGATAAACTTCGCGGATGACCTATGTTGAAAAGTGCTTGATAAACTCAGCAGTTCAGTTCAATTAAGAAACCATTCGTTCTGATCGATGTTACATGCTGATTTTATCAAGCATTGCATTACACATTTTACTGCGAAGTTTGAGTAATTGACTTTGAATAATGGATTCATTTATCTATTGTTTCTTTCGGCTCTGCTGCTTATGATTGATATGAGAAAATGAAATAGAAAATAGGTGATATTATAATGACACAGGTCTATTTTGTAAGACACGCCCTGCCGGAACATAACTGGGAGGAAGATAGAACAAGACCCCTTTCTGAGGAAGGCATCTTGGACATCAAGAAAGTTACTGAAGTTATGAAGGATATACCACTGGATTATGCGATTTGCAGTACCTATCTAAGAAGTATGGATACCATACGGGAATGTGTAGAATCCCATAACCTTGCAATGGATACCGATGATAGGTTTCGTGAAAGAAAACGTGGTCCCGAAGGAAACACCTTGGAGCTTCTTACCCAAAGGTGGGGAGACCTAGAATTTCATGAAGAAGGCGGAGAATCCATAGGAATGGTGCAACGAAGGAATATAGAAGCACTTCATGAAGTCCTAAGCTCACATCCGAATCAAAATATAATAATTGGTACTCATGCAACAGCCTTAAGTTCCATATTAAGATATTACGATCCTTCCTATAACCGGGAAAGCTTCCTTCGAATCTTAAACTGTATGCCTTATATTATCCGGCTTGATTTTGATAATTTAGAATGCATTGGTAAGGAAGAGATCTTAATTGTTGATAAGAGCTTTACCGAATACAATAAAGCATATAAGAAAAAACTTCTTGTAAATGGTCTAGAAAAATGTTCCTGCGTAAGAGTAAGATGCGAACGGTATGGAAAATGTGAAGAATGTATCAATCATCACAAAACCCATAAACGTTATCCTCTCCCCTATTGCACACGTAAGGCAGAGAAGAATAAAAAAGTAAATTTATGAGATACGTGTGACAATCCACACAAATGTGTAGAATGCCTTTCCAAGAAGTGTGCGAAATAAAATCAGGGTTGCTGAACCTGACATCCTGGTACAGTGACCCTGATATTTTTATAAATACCTAAATAATTTGCACATAGACTATAAAATATATTTATATTATCTTACGTTCCAAATAACCCGAAGAACGTTTGATACTCTCTTTTGTTCTCGAAAAATCATAATTAAAGAAAGAAGTATGTTCATCCGCATTCTTCAAAACATCTGCATTCTTTAGAAGAATTTCTAGATGTTCTGTCAACTCTGATAACTTTACAATATAAGCGGAAAGAAGCGGATTAATTTGTTCCGTATTATCGTTTAGTAAAGCTGTTTCCAATTCATAAGAAGCCTCAGCCAGATTAAGCGCTCCGATATTCCCTGATATACTCCTTAATGTTTGGGTAATAGTCCTCAAGCCTTGGTATTCATCTGATGAACTCATGGATCTAAGAATCGGCAGCTTTGACTTTATGCTTTTTAGAGTTGCCAAAAGTGCAGCCATATAGTTATCCATATTACCAAGAAAATATCGATATCCAATATTAAAATCTATCTCAGGTATATAATGAAACATTTCCTGAGTTATACTCCCCTTCATTTCAATTCCCCCAAGCGAACTAACTTATTACATTTCATTTCTATATTATAAGTAATCACCAATTGCAGTTGATTTACTTATCAAATACTTTGCTATTCCTATTTATCTTTCAGTATTTTTATTTACATATTATGGTACCCAAAATATAACAGATCAATTTTACCATTAAATAGCTAATTTGTAAATAAAAATGTAAATATATTGTAATTTATTCAACATATGTTATAAATAGAACAATCTAAAATAATTATATACAGTTATTTCGGACAAAACTTATATTTACACTAGAATAATATTAAAAAATGTTGTATTATGTATCTACATTTTTAATAATTGAACGTAAAAGGACTATGCGACGGATTTTTAGGAGGTTAACAAGTGGAAAAAGAAATAGTTATCGTACTTGACTTTGGCGGACAGTATAATCAGTTGATTGCCAGAAGAGTCAGAGAATGCAATGTATATTGTGAGGTTCTTCCCTATACTACAAGCCTTGACCGTATAAAGGAAATTGCTCCAAAGGGAATTATTTTCACCGGAGGACCAGCCAGTGTATATGAAAATGATTCACCCAGTTATGACCCGGCAATCTTCTCTTTAGGAATACCGATCTTAGGTATCTGCTACGGTTGCCAGCTGATGAATTATCTACTGGATGGCAAAGTAACCAAGGCTCCTCTAAGGGAATATGGTCATACAAACGTAAAGGTTTCAACAGATTCCAAGCTATTTGAAGGTATATCAGAAAGTACCGTGTGTTGGATGAGCCATACCGATTATATAGAGAAGCTTCCTGAAGGCTTCCGTGTGATGGCGAATTCAGACTCCTGTCCAATCGCTGCTATCGAAAATGAAGAGCGTAAGCTTTATGGTGTACAGTTCCATCCGGAAGTAGTTCATACTCCTGAAGGAACCAAGATGTTCCATAATTTTTTATATAATATATGTAAATGCTCCGGAGACTGGATCATGTCTTCCTTTAATGAAGAAATGATCGCATATCTTAAGAATAAGATTGGTGATAAAAAGGTACTCTGTGCCCTATCCGGAGGAGTAGATTCCTCCGTTGCTGCCGTAATGATCAGCAAGGCGGTTGGTAAACAGTTAACCTGTATCTTTGTCGATCACGGTTTACTTCGTAAAAATGAGGGTGATGAGGTTGAGGAAATCTTTACTACCCAATTTGATGTAAACTTTGTCCGCGTGAATGCTCAGCAACGTTTTTATGATAGATTAGCCGGCGTAACAGAACCGGAAACAAAGAGAAAAATTATCGGAGAAGAATTCATCCGAGTATTTGAAGAAGAAGCCAAGAAAATTGGTAAAGTAGATTTCCTGGTACAGGGAACCATCTATCCAGACGTAATTGAAAGCGGTCTTGGTAAATCAGCTGTGATTAAAAGTCACCATAACGTAGGCGGCCTTCCTGACTACGTAGATTTTAAAGAAATCATTGAACCTCTTCGTAACCTTTTCAAGGACGAGGTAAGAAAAGCCGGTTTAGAGCTTGGTATTCCCGAAAAGCTTGTCTTCAGACAGCCTTTCCCCGGTCCCGGCCTTGCAATCCGAATTATTGGTGATATAACCCCCGAGAAGATTGCAATCCTTCAGGATGCCGACTACATCTATCGTGAGGAAATTGCAAAAGCAGGCCTTGATAGGCAAATCGGACAATATTTTGCAGTATTAACGAATTTGAAAAGCGTTGGTGTTATGGGTGATGAGAGAACCTATGATTATACCGTAGCATTAAGAGCGGTTACAACGACTGACTTTATGACAGCAGAATTTGCCGAGATACCATGGGATATACTTGGTAAGATTTCAAATCGTATTGTAAATGAAGTGAAGCATGTCAATAGAATTTGCTATGATATTACAGGGAAACCACCGGCTACGATTGAGTGGGAATAAGTTTGACTGATTAATATTCCAGCAAACCGTTGATTTTACAGTGTTTTTAAGTTTTAACAAAAATAAGTTTTCTTTATATAAGTGGGTAGTTATGATTGTTTTTCGCTTGAAAAGTGGCAATCATAGCTACTCATTTTTTAATAATAAAGGAGGCTTCCCATTAATGAAAAGCAACTCTGAATTAAAACAAACAGAACAAAATCTATTTACTATGAAAAGGAGAAAAAGAAAATCATTAATCGATAACAAAGTCCAAAATATTAGCTATCGTTCGTTATTTGATGTTTACGTCAGAGAATGCAGAATTAAGAATTTGAGTGATACAACTATTCAAGGATACATAAATGCCACAAGATATTTCCTTGACTTCTCTGTTGATGATTTGATGTATGATGAAGTAACACAAGATTTGATTAATGAATATTACCTTAATCTGCAAGAGCACTATAAGCCAGAAACTGTGAATAGCTATATATTTAAGATTAATCCAACCATCAAATATGGTGTTGAAAAAGGTTATATCAAAGAAGAAATCGAGTTTACTCATTGTAAGGAACAAGAACATATTAACGATATCTATTCAGATGACGAATTAAGGGTTTTGCTGAAACGACCTAAGTCTCAGTCTCATACCTTTATAGATATTAGGGCATGGGTTATTATCAATACTCTTATTTCAACTGGAATACGTGCTAAAGAATTAAGAGAATTAAAGATATCAGATATCAATCTTGATGACGGTAATATTACTCTTAACAGCACCAAAAACAACAAGCCAGAGTTATTCCTATTTCTAGTACTCTATACATTGTTCTATCTGAATGGTTTAAAATCCGAAATGCATCTAGGGAAGATTTTGTATTCTGTAATGTCTTCGGAGAACCATTACAATGTACTGCACTATAATGTATCGTTAAGCGTTATTCTAAAAAGCATGGTATAAATAAGTATGGTCTACATATGTATCGACATACATTTATTACCCTTTCTGTTAAGTTATGAATATTCGAGTCATCAAAAAGATGTTGTGGCTTAACGCAGAATGATATGGTATAATTTGGGCATCTTATAACACGGAGGATAAACCATGACTGAAAGAGTAACATGGAAAGATGAAATTATAGAAGTTTTGAATGAATTAGGAGGCTATGGTCATTATGATGATATTTTTGAAATTATTAAGGATAGAAATAGAGTAAGCGGACTTAATAAATCTGCTTGGAAAAATACTATCCGTAAAATCATAGAAGATAATTCTTCAGACTCTGATAACTTTAAGGGAAAAGATATTTTTTATTCTGTTTACGGTAAGGGGAAAGGATATTGGGGATTAAGAAATTATAAATTAAATAATGATGAAACTGATGTAACGTATGATGACGTATGTTATAAAGAAGGTAAAATAGTGTTAAAACAACATATTTGTAGGGAGAGAAATCCTCAGGTTATAAAAAAAGCTAAAGAACTCTTTTTAAAGAATCATAATAACACTCTTTTCTGTGAAGCTTGTGGTTTTAGATTTACAGATAAATATAATATTGATGACGAGTTTATTGAAGGTCACCATATTATTCCGATTAATGAATTACCTGAAGATAGTGAGACAAGACCAGAGGACATTATAATGCTTTGCTCTAACTGCCATAGAATAATACATAAAATACGTCCATGGATTAAGAAGAATGAATTAAATAATCTGTTCAAAAAATAAATAGTAGTATTTCAGAAGAGTCAAAATCAACATATTTTTTTCGAAAAAAATAGCTTGTAAGGAAATAAGATAAATGATTGCAGAAATTACTTTTGATAAATTAGGTGCATTAGCAATATATATAACTTTTATTACTATCGTGGCTGTAGGATTAATTTTTGTAGTATGCAGATTATATAATCAGTATAAATTAAATAATGACAAATCAGATAAATCTATTGAAAATATCAAAGAAGAAGAAAAAGAAATGTCTGAAACTCCTTATAATATTTGTTATGAAATTTTGGAGTTGATTGTTTCAAATCTATGCATTTTATCAGCAGCATATATATATTATTGGTTAAATATTTTCTTTTCTCCTTATAAATTATGGATTCAATATTCATCCTTTGTAATATTATTTTTGATAATAATATCAGTTTTATCAACTAATATCATTGATAAAAGATTATCTTTATTAAGTATACCAGATAACGATAAGGGACTAATCCGTTTAATGAGTAGTTTATGCGTGTTAGGGATATTATGTTTTGTTAATATAAAAACAAGAACAGATTTATATAATAATTTAATATTATTCTATTTGAGTTTAGTATTAGGTCGTTTTATTTATTTTGATTCATCTTTTAATGATATTGCGGAAAAGATATTAAGTATTTTTAGTAAAATATATATAATTATTTTATGGGGTATATATATCATTATTATATGCTATATAGGCTTTCGAGAGGATTTATTAAATACTAATAATTTAATTATTAGCTTAATAATAGTACATTCTATAATTTTGTGGGTGATTGACAAATACTTCAAAAGTTATTTTATTTAATTGAAATATAAAAAATAGCTATTCGATTCATCGACTCAGACTGTTAGAAATGTTATACTTTTAGAAATAATTTTATTCATAATGAATTTTGGTAATTCAATAATTGAATTTAATTTCATATGATTTGTTTATTTTAGTATAAAATTGCTGAATTTATCCATTAAGGGCGGTACGGATGTGCATAATCCAATAAATATGTCAATTTTACCAAGGATATTCCAAAACTCTATTCTTAGTTGTGATTTTCTAAATGCTTCAGATTTATAATACTTTCTAACAACCCCTCCAACTACCTGGGTCTCAGTATAATTATTAGACTTATTTTGTTTGAATTATTTTATTATTTTTATATGTGTACTTTTCAAAAGGTCCCCGAGAACCATATGGTGCATAAATGGCACAATCTTTTGTATTAAAGGTCATTTTTTCTTGACCACAAATTCTACCTACTAACAGAAATGGATTATCTTTTTTATTTGATAATCGATATACTAATGTTTCCATATCTATCAGTGAATCTCCAACTGAAACTAGTATTTCATCAATATTATCATTGTTTAAGTCGCAACACGTTAATTGAATTGAATAATTACTTTTTATATCACCATAATCATCAAAAGCTGACGTATACTTAAAATCATTCAAATTTATTCCATATACATTCTTTACAGCTAATATTCTAATTCCGTTTGGAGTATCTTTAGAAAGTGCATAGTATTCTAATTTACCGTCATTATCATTATCTATTTCTAATGTCATTTTTTTATTATCTGAAAGAGATTTACTATCTATGGTTATATATGCACTGCATTTCCCCTCTAACAAAAAATTATCACCTTTAATCACCATCGAATTCTTCTTATTTAAAAATTCCTTTTTTTCCATAATGCCTGTGGTATTTTTAACTTCTTTATTAGATGTACAAGCAGATAATACGAATATAATAAACATATACAATATTATTTTATAAACTTTTTTCATGATTCCTCTCCTATGTATAATTCACCCATAAAATTTTCAAACCGTCAAACAAGTATCAATAAATCACTTTGTCTCTTTCTTCTTGTGAATAACTGTTATATTCTCTATTTCTATATGTAGGCATTAATTTAGGAATATCCATTATTCATCCACCCTTTTATATGTATCTTATTTATATCCTCAATTTATAATATCCATTACCTGTATAATAACCCTATTATAAGCAGATTTCAACATTAATTTACACTAGAGAGAGTGAGATTTTGGTTGCAATTGTATTTATATTGGTTGTAGCGTTTAGTATTGATATAGATAAATATACTTGTCATACAATTTCCATACATGTATAAATACTATTGTAACATAAGCATTTTTGACTTATTGCTATGCTGTCGAAACTTATTATTGTTTATATGATAAAGCACTTTATTATACTATGTTTCTTAGAGTTTTCCCTTATTAGTGCCATTTTCAATTATCAAGTCATAGGATGTATCAGAAAAAACGTTCTTACATCCTGTCTTAGTTCCCCCCCCTAACCCCGCATGTGACATTCCTATTTCATGGGTCTATCGTGAGTATATAAAAAAATAAGGCTCTCAATTCCGATAGACGATATAATTGTCACCTAAACTTAAAAATGGTCGATTTAAAGATACAGAACGAATTTAGGCAAAGAAAAGAGGTATCATATTATTAGTTACCTCGTAATATTTAATTCTCTAGTTTGAAAGACTGTAGATAAAACGTTTGTTGATAATTCTTATTTTGCCTGATTAGTTAAGATTTTTAGATACGGTGTTTTAATAAGTCTTTTTATAAGTCTTTTTATATCTTGAAAGCTAATAACGAATTCTTCGTCATGGTTTTGTTCATTAAAAAAAATGATAATCCTTTTGAATTTGTAATATACCAACAAACGTTTTCGTTTATTAGTCCGTTTAAAACTTCTTTATTGGTATACAGACTTGAATAGTTCATTACATCTATTAGCCTATAAGTGCCTTTCTCAGGTTTTGAGTCGGTATCTCTATCAAAGATGACATTTCCTCTGTAGTTAAGAATGGACTCATCTAGTTTTAATACATCGTCTAATTTCAGAACTTTTAAGCTATCCAAGTCAATAGTATAGGAATATCCCCAAGTATTCGGATGCGCTCCGCCTTTTCTATATGCATATACGGAATATCTTATGCTCAATAAATGATTATTTAAAAAGCTTGTGTGACATTTCAACTCTAATGATTGGTCTTTCGTACTTGAAAAATAGAATTTGCTATGATATTACAGGGAAACCACCGGCTACGATTGAGTGGGAATAATAAAACCCAGTAATATTAAAGATTTAAAGGCATTTTATAATAGATAATAGGTAATTATGTTTGTTTTTTGTTAATTAGAAGAACATCATAGCTACCTATTTTTTTATACGCTAGAATACTTGCAATGAGTTAACATAGAAAATATCGTTGACTAGCAATTTAACAAACAGCCATTCAGAAACGTGGTTGCAAGTGATTACAAATATGTCAAAATACCTTCCGATAACACTTAAAAACCTCCCAATAACCTATATGGTTAAACTTACATGTACAATATGATATGTAACTATTTTACTTGAATTAACATTTTATGTATGTTAATATTTAGTGAGTTCTTAATTGTTAAAAAATACTATATTGGGAGGTTCTTATGAGAAAGAAATTAATTAAAAATGCTTTTCTAATGGTAAGCATCATATTCATTACTATGCTCTGTACGAATCAGGCAAAAGCGGAAGAAACTACAGCAACTACAAGTGAATACACCTTAAGCGCGGACGGAACTCCGATGCAGGCTACTATGGATACAAATTCAAAAACAACAGTTATATTTAGCTTTAAGGTAGATCACGTATCTAATTTGGAAATTAACTTATCAACAACGAATACCGGTTGCTCAGGCAGTGTAAAGGCCGGAGTTTTTGAAGATAAGCTTGGTTCAAAATGCATTTATACTGGAAATTATACTGATCTTCCAGAAGATGAACCCGTTACTATTCATACCAGTCTTGAACCAGGTACTTATTACATAATATATATTAGAAATATAAAGTATAATGCTTTAAAAGGCACCGTTACCACCTCAGTAAAAACACTGAATGAAATTAAAGATAAGATGCCAACTACTTTTGATAAACCATTAACCTTAAAATCTGACGTCACCTATAAAGGCATCATTTCCTCCAACGGCAAAGGTAAATTATATTTCAAACTAAAATTACAAAAAAAAGCTACTGTACACGTATTTACATCAGCAGAATCTGCTTACCCTACCATAAAACAATTTCCATATAAAGTAGTCATTTTAAATAAAGATGAAGTCGAGAAAGCTAGCAAGCAACTTAGCGGTGTCGATAAAATTGAGGAAAGTACATTCAATCTGTCGAAAGGGACTTATTACATATGTGTTAATGTTAGTAAAACATATTATGTTGGTGATGTATCCGTAAAGGCTAGAATAAATTATAAGAAATAGTGCCTATAATGTGCCTTATTTAAAAAACGACCTAGCGTAGAGAATTGTCTGTAAATACAAATTTTTATTGATAATCATTGGGCTGAAGACTCTTTGTTGAGCATTCAGCTCGTGCTTTATATATAACAGCACCTACTAATACATATCAAGAGTAGGTAACTCTTACCTATTTTAAATCTTTAGTTAGGATATAAACTGGTAGATGTCCCTCATACATAATGTTGAAAAACAGCCTAAAACATGAGTAAAGGCAGAGATAAGTATTGCGTTATATTAAGAAAGAGCGTGAAATCCCTTATAAAGGTATCACGCTCTTTCAATTTAATTTTGCACCCATTGTACAAACAACAATAAAATTAAATACAATTTAATGTTTTTTAAATTTAACCTTTAAACAATTTTCTTCTATTTTACCAACTTTATTACAAAGATTTAAATAACTAGTTCTTTCGAACATATCAAAAATAGCGTCAATTACTACTTCTGGCTTTTCAATTGGGATAAAGTGTCCATTATCAACTATAATGTGCTTGCTATCATTAGATAGTGATGCTATCCTATCCTGTAATTGCATCCAAGCGGCATCTGCTTCTGGTCCGCTTTCATGATTGTTAGCAGTTAAAACAGTAATTGGTTTGTTTCTTAATGCATCCGCAGGTAAAGTATCTCTAACTTCTTGTAAGCTATTATAAAAGTCTTCGGTAGTACCTCCCTCCACTACAACAGCTTGATCAATTTCATTCTTAAATTCTTCTCCTAGAACTTTTGACATTTCGGTCACCATATCTTCATGAGAGGAATCTACAAAGATAATACCTGCAACTTCATTTGGATATTTAGTAGCATAAACACGGGAAGTCAAACCACCAAAAGAATGTGCAACAAAAATATAGGGACCCTTGATATCTAACTTGGTTAAAGCTGTATGCAGTTCCTCTACCATATTAGAAATCAATCTTGGATTTGGACTAAAATCACTTCCACCGGCTCCAGCACGGTCATACGAAACTGTATTACAATACTTTGCAATTTCTGGTTGAATTAAATCCCACCAAGCTCTATCTCCACCTAAACCATGCTCAAAAATTACAGTAGGTTTCCCTTCACCAGCTAAATCAAACTCCAAGTTAAAACCACCAACATCCACTTTCACTGTTTGCTCTTGACTCTGCTCATCGTCATTAGCGAAAGCACTAGTATTCATAGCAGATAAACACATTACTAAAACCATTATAAATACTATTATTTTTTTAACATTTTTCATTTTACTGCCTCCTTAATAATCATTATATACCAATTATATACATATTTAGAAAATTGTCCATACTTTTGTAACAAAAAGGTTATTTTTGTCGAATATAAGATACAGGGTTACCCGCACTCCAGTGTATCCGAGTCATGGAAAATAGTACATTTGGATACTACGATAACATATAAAAAAACTGAGCGCCTATATATTTCAATTAAGAAAAATAGGAGGGAAAATGAAACACAGGGAGAAATGTGGAAATAAAACAAGGAAATGTAACATATGGGAGAAATATGGAAATATAATTGTGATGTTTGACCTTATATGGTAAAATTATTATAAACAATAAATGGTATCTAAACCCATTTACTACGGGTAATTTATAATGTTTAAGGTTGGTGATGAAATGAAGATGTGCATTGCAATTACTGGGATAGTTAAATAAATAATCAAAATTCAGGAGGACTTTTATGACTATTCCAGATAAAAAAATATATCCCAGAACGAATGATTTCGATACAGTATATTTGAAAAGCGTCGTCACAAATCCGAATATTATCGTTGGTGATTATACGATGTATAACGATTTTGTCTCCGACCCTACACACTTTGAAAAAAATAACGTTTTATATCACTATCCTATCAATCAAGACCGACTAATTATTGGAAAGTTCTGCTCCATCGCCTGTGGTACCAAATTCATCTTCAACAGCGCCAATCATACGCAGAAATCACTTTCGACTTATCCGTTTCCAATCTTCTTTGAGGAATGGGGTTTGAATATGCAGCAGGTTGCGTCGGCATGGGATAATAAAGGCGATATTGTCATCGGAAACGATGTTTGGATCGGATATGAAGCGGTGATTCTGTCCGGTGTTCATATCGGCGATGGTGCAATTATAGGAACAAGAGCAGTTGTAACGAAAGATGTTCCCCCTTATACGGTGGTTGGGGGAATTCCTGCGAAAGAAATCAAGAAACGCTTTGATGATGAAACTATCAAGAAGCTACAGCAACTTAAATGGTGGAATTGGCCTTATGATAAGATAAAGCAAGATTTACCTCATATTATGAATCGAGAAGTTGATGAACTATCTCCCTAGACTTTCCCATTATAAAAATACTATGGAGCTTACAAATTCCAATTTAGCATTTAATCGTACTTAATTAAAACGTAGAATTACAGTCAGACGAGAAAAGTGCGAAATTAGTATAAACCAGTCCACTTTAACTATCCAGCCAGTCAAGGGCAAAGTAATATTTTACTGACGTAAAATCTCCACTCTCAGACCCTTGACTGACTGGATTTTTGCCGTATCATGAAATTGTAGTAAAGGAGAATTGAAAAGTTAATTTATTTTATTGAGTATGATTCTTTCATACTATTTGTTAAAAACTGATTTTCTGCCCTCTTCTGTAAGACATCCCTTTAAAATAGTAGCTGTTACGTTATTCATCAGACTATCCAAATTGTAATTCAGAGTTGGAAGTACCTGCGCTCCTATAACATGGTTTGCAGCACCAATTACAATGTGTGCTGTAAGATATGCATCCATATCCGGCTCAAAATGACCGCTATTTTTGCCTTCTTCAAAAAGCTTTAATATATTACTCATGATAATCCTCTGGCGAACTTCAATAATTTTATCGTAAGCTTCCGGTACACTTCTTTCAATATAACTTAATACAGCTGGATTAATTTTTGATAGTCTATCTCCCACAGTTTTAATAACTAAGCTTAGTTTCTCAGCAGGATTTAGCTGCTTATCTGCTATAATTTCCTGTATCTTCTTTTCTATACGTAAAGCGACAAAATCAATGGTGGCAAATAATAGTGCCTCCTTAGATGGAAAAAATTTATATAGAGTTCCTTTCCCTATTCCAACACCACGGGATATCTCCTCCATTGTTACATGCGAAATACCCATCGAAGTAAATTTTTTAAAAGAATATTCCATAATTCTGTTCTTTTTATTTTCTTCCTCTGACATATGATATACTCCTATCAATTTAGCATTATGCATTATACCCTTGTACTGATTGAATGTCATATTATATTTTTCTATATTTCTTTAATGCAATAATATTAAAAACAAAGAATAATCCGATAAAAACAACAAGTGCAATTACTTGGGTTACGACATCACCCAAACCCTTGCCTTTAATTATTATATCATTTAAAGCATCACACGCATAATAAACCGGCATAACCTTCGAAAGATATCCAAGATGGTATGGTAAGGTATCCAAAGATATTAAACCCGAGAAAAATATTTGAGGGATTACTACAACCGGAATAAACTGCATCATCTGAAACTCGTTGTTAGCATAAATCGAGCAGAATGCACCGATACATACTGCGGACATTGACAATAAAATCATAATAAAGCCTGCAGCAACCATGGATCCTCCTATTGACATATGTAATACCCATTTTACATAACATAACACAATAATACTCTGCAGTGCAGCAAATACTCCAAAGCCCAGTGTATACCCAAGAACTACCTCCCATCTTTTTACCGGAGTCATCATCAGACGTTCCATCGTCTGAACCGAACGCTCTCTTACGAAAGAAATACCGGCAAGGATGAAGATCAGGAAAAATGAAATAACTCCAAGTAGCACATAACCCAAGGAATTGAACATATTATCATCGCTTTTTCCA
This sequence comes from Bacillota bacterium, assembly GCA_023393095.1. Taxonomy (GTDB): domain Bacteria; phylum Bacillota; class Clostridia; order Lachnospirales; family Lachnospiraceae; genus Mobilitalea. The sequence goes on along the minus strand of JAEWMT010000124.1, from coordinate 6,933 downwards.
TAAAGGTACTCTATTTTCATACCACCGGAGGGATTAAGCTTTTTAACAGCATTCTGGACTGCTTTCGAGATGACTCCCGTTTTAACGGTATCATTCATTTCAAATAAGAGTACCAGATCTTCTCCCTCCATATATAAAAGGGCATCTATCTGCTTATCCTTTACTGCCTTCTTCCCCACCTTAACATCCATACTCTTAACCGTAACATCTTCTGCTTTTATTTTTTCTATCAACATCGAGGGCATTCCGCTTTCTGCTATTGAGGCTTTATAATTCGTATCACCCAAAAGCAAAAAGATCAATGTGAATAAAAAAATCGGCGCTATTAGAATTAAAGCGAGGGAGCGTCTGTCATTCACCGTTTGCTTGATAATTCTTTTTATGATATACCATGTCTTCATTCTGATTCCCCTCCTCTTTCCAAAAACAATTCCTCAATTGAATTATTTTTTGTTTTTCCAAGCAGAGAACTTACTGTATCACAATCAAGGATACCGCCATGATAGATAAGAGCAAGTCTGTCACATTTTACTGTCTCATCCATAACATGTGTTGTTACAATGATTGTTTTCCCCTGGTCTCTTAACTGATTAAATTCATCCCATATTTTCTTTCTTAAAATAGGGTCAATACCAACGGTAGGCTCATCCAATATTAGTACCTTAGGACTATGAAGTAATGCTGCGGCAAGGGAAAGACGCTTTTTCATCCCTCCAGAATAATTTACGACTTTTTTTGATGCATCCTCTTCCAGTTCCACCAACTTAAGGACTTCTTTTGCCCGTCTTTTTAGCTTATCGTTCTTCATATCATACATGCCTCCAAAAAACATAAGGTTATCATATCCGGATAAATCATAATATAAAGCATCATTCTGCGGCATATAACCAATAATATTAAGTGCTTTTAGACATGGGATCTTATAATCCATAATATTAATCTTTCCTGTATCAGCACCAATTGCACCAATGATAAGCCGAATTAAAGTAGTCTTACCTGAACCGGAAGGGCCTATCAAACCGAATATTTCATTTTCATTAATGGAGAGATTAATATTCTTAAGTACCTGTTGCATTTTAAATGATTTCGAAACACCCTTAATATCAATTAGCATAATCACACTTCCTTTTTTGCAGATTTACTATTGCATTAGTTACTATAGAACTATTTTCGTTCTGTTAGTTCTATTATATTACCATATATTGCTACTGTCAATGAGTATGTAGTAATTAAATGTGTATCTTTCATGTAATGTGTATCTTTCAGGTATCGTGTGTCTTTCATGTAATTTGTTTTTTTATGTAACGTATTTAACTTTCATAAGTGCAATTTTATCGAACAATAAAAAGCTTCGGAGAATATAGAATTCGCTCCGAAGCCTTAAAGGTTCCAATCTTTTTTTAGATTTAATTTCTAGTCTTATCATAAGTTCCAGTTTCTCTGACATTTATATCTAATGCTTATATAGCTTCAAACCTCTAATTAGATTGAATAGGTTTCACTGTATATGATGCATAGGTTGAAGCCGGTATAATCTGTTTCGTCACTGTATCCGTAGTGCTCTTCATGCGAACTAATACCTTTCTACCGATTGCTACATTTTTTATTACTACAGGCTTTTTGGATGTAAACGTAGTCCATCTTGCCTTCGAAAAATCAAATAAAGTGTCCGGCTCAGGCACAACAGAATATTCATATACTCTCTTCTGATCGGTATCTGTAACGGATAAGGTAGCAATCGTAGTAAAAACTAAATTAACTTTCGATGGTTCTAGTCTTGGCTGTTCAGGAATCTCTATTACCTTAGCAGCAGATGCAATTTTTTTATCCGTTGCTGGAGTACGAAACTCAACTGTTATACTCGGAAGATTTCCGTAGGCTGTTACACTTACACCCGGTAATGATGTCAAATTAATAAAGCTTGCTTTTGTGGCTGAGTTAAATGTTGTCCAATTAGTAGCATCTCCAACCCTATATTGAGTCAACCCTGACTTTAAACCGGTTAAACATAATTTACTTCCATCAAATCTAACACTTGGAGCAGTTGGACGTTTCTGAATTTTGACAGAAACAATTTTACCTGCCCGTAAATCAGGATTTGAAGGATTTGAAGGGTTTGATGGATTAGAAGTATTTGAAAGACTTGAAGATGGTGTCATCCTAAAATATAATGTTGCACCTTTAATCTCGTACATCGAAGTATCTATCGGACTTGTTGCCTCAAGCCAAACACCATTCGTTCCCTTACGGTACTGAACTTTACGACTACCCGCCTGGAATTCAATAATTCCCTTATACGAATTACCCGAACTCGGAACAACCTTATATACCGGTTTTAAGGTATTGTCTTCTGCCTGAAGCACAACGGGCGTTGGTTTTGTATCTTTATTTCCTTTAAAATATATCGTAACCTCTTTTGAAGATAACAAGCCTGAAATATCAATTGTATTGGTAATACTTTTACTATCTTCAATTAATTCCCAAGTCTTGCAGTTGTCCGTACTTATATAGAATTTGGTACTTGCACAGCTTGCAGAAGGAACCATGACTGTTTCATCTATATAATTGACTTTGACCGGAATTGAGGTAGGTGTATCTGCTTTCACGTAATCGATGCCACCCTGTATCAAAATTAATAAAAAAGCAAAAGATGCTGTCATTATAATCAATTTTTTAAAGCTTCTTATCATGTCTGATGTATTTGAGTCCACGTTTTTCTGTAAACGTTTTTTATCCATAATTATCCCTCCTTAAATAATTACTATCTATCATAAGTTAAGAGTTTTCTACCATCATGCTAATTATAACCCTTTTTGGATATATTTTCAATCATTCTAACGTATTTTGTCAGATAACTTATATAGTAAAAAAGCCACACTTTGATATCACTGATATCCTGTGCGGCTAATTTTTCATTCTAATTAACGAATAATATACTCTATCTCCTGTTCGTTTGTAGTAGAGAAATCTGATTTAATCTTTGAAATTAACTTTTCTTTAGCCTCTTTGGCACTTAGAATATATTTTGAACGTACATGATCTTCTCCAAATAGGTTTTCACTAATTGTATAGTTAGCGATTGGCCAACCATATTCCTCATTCTTCTTATTTATCTTTCGATGAAAGCTTCTGACCGTAATATAAGTTTGCATTTGAAGCTGTGCGATCGTTCCTTCAAAACCTTTTTCTTTTCCTTTTCCAAATCCTGCAGCAGATTTCAATTCATTCGAAGGATACTCTTCCTTTTGCATCAGAATATCCATTACATTTTTTGCTCGATGACTCGCCAACCCATCCTCATAACGGCTGTCAAAATCATAACCGTCTCTACGATAGGAGGCAAGATAGGGATACCATTCTCTTGAAACAAAACCTGCCTTGTTACGATAGAACTTTCCATAAGCAACCTTACCTTCTCCTGCTATCATTTCCCTCCAGCTCCAGGGATCCAGCTCACTCCCGGTAAACCATGCATCCGAAGCAGACATTTCTTCAACGGAAAAACCCTTGATACTGTTCTTAAACAAAGGAAGAAAACCTACTTCGTTGATATAATCCGTCAGCTCGGCATAGCTTTTGATACAATTAGGATTCTTACGATCAAGCCCTTCCATAATCCATTTTCCATCAATTTCAATCATTTTAACCTCCAAGATACAGTTTCGCAGTATTAAAAATTTGGTCAGTGTGATATAAGTCCATCCATGTTTCGATTAAGGCTTATAACATCCAAACCCAATATTAAAATCTGTTAGAAATATATCTTCTTCATCACAAATTTCATATCCGGAAATCATTGAATCTTCCATTTCAATTCAGTTCATCCAGAGTCTTTTCATATGCAGGAAGAAAATCTTCCATGAAGATATCTATTTCCTTCATCTTCATAGCTTTCAGTATCTCAGCAATCGATTCCTCAGCCCTTATAAATTCTGTATTCCCTGTCTTTCTCTCTTCAATGCACTTAATTAGTGCAGACAGCTTATCCGCTGCCTTGACAAGTTTCCACAGGTATTGATCTTCTTCCTGGGGTATAAATATTGCTTCATAACTCTTTCTAATATCTGATGGAAGCATGGAAAGCAGGCGTTCTGCAGCAGCATGTTCTACCGCTTTAAATGCTCCTTGAATATTTTCATTATAATACTTGATTGGAGTAGGCATATCGCCTGTTATGATTTCAGTTGCATCATGATAAATTCCAATCAGTGCCGCTTTTTCTGCATTAATTTGACTTCCTAAGCGTTCATTGCTGATGACTGCGAGTGCATGGGTAAGGATACTTACCTCAAGAGAATGCTCACTGATATTCTCCGAGAGCGAGTTGCGCATCAAAGCCCAGCGCTCAATTAACTTCATTCTTGACATCATAGCAAAAAAGCCGTTGTTATCCATAAGTACCTCCATCATGCCTTTACAGCATCTTAACTATAAAAGAGAATTTCTCTAATTCACCTTTAACAAGTAATTAATCCTCAAGATATTTCTTTATATACTCTCCAGTGTAAGATTTATCATTTGCAGCAACCTCTTCTGGCGTTCCTTGCGCAACAACTGTACCGCCTTTATCTCCGCCCTCAGGTCCAATATCAATAATATAATCTGCTGTTTTAATAACATCTAGATTATGCTCGATTACAACAACCGTATTACCGCTTTCCGAAAAGCGTCTTAGTATTTCAATCAACTTATGCACATCAGCAAAATGCAGTCCTGTGGTAGGCTCATCAAGAATATAGATTGTCTTACCGGTACTTCTTTTACTTAGTTCCGTAGCAAGCTTAATTCTCTGTGCTTCTCCACCCGACAAAGAGGTTGATGGATGGCCAAGTTTTAAATAGCCTAAACCCACATCATTTAAGGTTTCAATCTTTCTCTTAATGGACGGAACATTTTCAAAGAAATGGACAGCTTCCTCAATTGTCATATCAAGAACCTCATATATGTTCTTGCCCTTATAACGAACCTCCAAGGTTTCACGGTTATATCTCTTACCATCACATACTTCACAGGGCACATAGATATCAGGAAGAAAGTTCATCTCTATCTTAATAATTCCATCTCCTGAGCAGGCTTCACAACGGCCACCCTTAATATTGAAACTAAATCGACCCTTAGAATAGCCCCGCATCTTCGCATCCTGGGTAGCAGCGAATAAATCCCTGATCTGATCAAATACACCGGTATAGGTTGCAGGATTGGATCTTGGAGTTCTTCCGATTGGTGACTGGTCAATATTGATAACCTTGTCCAGTTGTTCAATGCCAAGCATCTTCTCATGTTTGCCTGGAATACAACGTGCACGGTTTAAATCCCTCGCTAGTCTTTTATATAATATTTCAGTAACAAGAGAGCTCTTACCAGAACCGGATACGCCAGTAATACAGGTCATTATGCCAAGTGGAATGTCCACATTAATATTTTTTAAGTTATTTTCTGATGCCTTAATAATAGAAAGAGTACCGGTAGACTTACGTCTTTCCTTTGGAACAGGAATATTAATTCTACCGCTTAAATAAGCTCCAGTGATGGATTCCTTCACCTTCATGATTTGCTTTGCCGTACCTGCCGCAACAACTTCACCGCCATGTTCCCCAGCTCCCGGTCCGATATCAATAATATAATCAGCTGCAAACATGGTATCCTCATCATGCTCTACTACAATTAAGGTATTTCCTAAATCCTTTAAATTATTTAATGTCTTAAGCAGCTTATCATTGTCTCTCTGATGAAGACCGATACTGGGTTCATCCAGAATATACGCTACTCCAACTAATCCTGAACCAATCTGGGTTGCCAGACGAATTCTCTGGGATTCACCTCCGGATAATGTCCCGGTAGCTCTTGCCAGTGTCAGGTAATCCAGACCAACGTCCATCAGGAAGCTTATTCTTGCCCTGATCTCTTTCAAAACCAGTTCTCCGATCTTCAACTGCATAGAGGTAAGTTTAAGATTCTGCATAAATGCAAATAAATCCCGAATGGAATATTGCGTTACATCTGAAATACTCTTATCTCCGACAGTAACTGCGAGTGCTTCCTTCTTAAGACGTTTTCCATTACATTCCTTACACGGAGTCGTACGCATAAAGCTCTCATACTCCTGCTTTACCGTCTCCGAACCGGTTTCCCGATAACGACGCTCAATGTTGCGGATCAGTCCTTCAAAAGCAACGTCATAGATACCCACACCACGCTGTCCTTGATAATGTACCTTAACTGACTTTCCGCCTGTTCCATAGATAAACATATGTCGGACATCCTCTGTCAGCTGTTCATAAGGAGTATTTAGATCAAAATGATATTCCTTCGCAAGTGCTTCCAGAATACTTCTGGTATAACTACCTTTATCGCTGGCAGATTGCCATCCAGGTGCGGTGATTGCCCCATCAATCAGGCTCTTATCTCGATCTGGAATCAGTAATTCTTCATCAAATTCCATCTTAATTCCAAGTCCATGACATTCCGGACAGGCACCAAACGGATTATTAAAGGAGAAGATTCTCGGTTCTATCTCATCTATGCTGATACCACAGTCCGGGCAGGCAAAATTCTGGCTGAAGGTCAGCTGTTCTTTGCCAATTACATCCACATATAAAAGACCCTCAGCAAGCTTCAGGACACTTTCCACCGAATCCGATAATCTTTTCTCAATACCTTCCTTAACCACCAAACGATCTACAATAATCTCGATATTATGTTTATTATTCTTCTCTAGTTTTATTTCCTCTGTCAGCTCGTACATGTTGCCATCTACTCTAACTCTGACATAACCGCTTCGTTTGGCCTGTTCAAACAGCTTAGTATGCTCACCCTTACGTCCACGGACAACAGGTGCTAGCAGCTGTATTCTAGTTCCCTGTGGCAGATTCATTATCTCATCTACCATCTGGTCAACGGTCTGTTTCTTAATCTCCTTACCACACTGTGGAC
>JAEWMT010000067.1 GCA_023393095.1 Bacillota bacterium | reverse complement strand
TGGAGCAGACTTCAACATGGATGTCTTCCTTTGTTGATCCTGTTACAAATTCGTTACCGCAGTTGCAAACAACCTTAGCCTGATGATATTTGGGATGGATTCCGTCTTTCATGTTTTCACCTCTTTATTATCGAATATTGTTATATAGAATATTATAATATATTAATATTATAGTAATTCCTATCTTCTAAAACAGCTTTATCATTATATCATAGGATAAACCCTATTGCAATACCAAAAATCTGAATTGTTATCACTGTATCATTCTAGTTTAGTTCTAGTGACGCAGCCTATGGATCGATAATCTCTTCGCCAGCTCTTCAACATGAGTATTATCCGTACCGCAGCACCCACCAAATACCTTCAACCCATACTTATCTCTTAACTTTAGCATTTCATCTGCCAGCTCTGTAGGGTCAGAGCTGATAATCTCACAGCTATGATCCAGTTCCTCCGGTGATAACAAAGAAGCATTTGCCTGAATTCCCTTAAAACGGGTTCGAACTAACTCCGTTTGATTAAATTCCTGATTCAAAGCTAAACTTACATTAATCGGATGAACACAATTTGACATATAGAAAATGGGCTTTATATCCGTAGCAGCCTCTATTGCTGAAATTGCATCGTGAATCGTTGTTCCATCAATCAATCTTCCGTTATTCCTGATCATAAAGCTAATAATATAGGGTATAGCCGTATCACCCATTGCTCTTGCCATTCCAATTGTCTCCGATACTGCCGGCATAATTCCCGCATACAAGAAATCAGCCCCTGCCTTACGAAAAAGCTGTGCCTGCCAGGAATGGAACTGATAGGCTTCTTCAGCCGTTAAAACATCTGTCCCTTTATATGCATCACCTTTACATCCCATTAGCGCTCCCACAAAAATATATTTCAACTTACCATCCTGCTTTGCTTCTTCACGTATTTCTTTTATAAAATCAATATTATCCTGAATAATCTTCTCCGTAAATGAGGATTTTTCCACATTGCTTTTATTTGCCTTGCGGGTCGGGGTCATAAGCATTATTGGCAACTGATAAGCCCTGGCAATATCAATGTATTGTCCGAATATTTCTTTCATTGCTTTTCTTGCATCTTCCTGATAAATCATGCTGGCATTTGCAACTACTTTATCCGGAGTTAATCCATATTCCTTCCGAAGTCGGATACCCAATGCACCTTCTATCAGCATCGTTGTACAACTATGATAACAGTCTTTATAATCCATACCCTTTATACCCCTTTTTTCGCTATGCTCTGGTAATTAGCTTCTTCATTTTCTTCTCAAGCTATACCTCTTCCATCTTTGATTTCGATATATATCCTTCATCCTCTAGAGAGGTATTTTTTTCTATATTATAGCAACATAATCCATAGATGAAAAGGCTTTAAAATGATATTAAAAAAAGAATGAACTGAATTCGTATCTGGTTCATTCTTTTCTATAATAACACTATACAGTGCTTTGATTCATCATTAACCAATTTATCTTATTTGCATTCCACTAAAATACAATTTTAGTCTTTTTAATTGTTTCAATAAATTCTATATTAGTCTTGGTTCGCAGGAACATATCTATGATTCTCTCCAGAGCTTCATCCGACTTTAAACCGCCCAATGCCTTACGCATTAGATAAGTAGCTTCCACCTCTGACTGTGAAAGGAGAAGGTCATCCCTCCTTGTACTGGATCTTTGAAGTTCGATTGCCGGAAAGATACGTTTTTCCGATAAGCTTCGGTCAAGAACAAGTTCCATATTACCAGTTCCCTTAAACTCCTCAAATACTACATCATCCATTCTACTACCAGTTTCAACTAAAGCCGTTGCAAGTATTGTCAAACTTCCTCCCTCACGCATATTTCTTGCCGCTCCAAAGAATTTCTTCGGCATGTGAAGCGCTGCGGGATCAAGTCCACCGGAAAGTGTCCTGCCGCTTGGTTGAACAGTCAGATTATAGGCTCTCGCAAGTCTGGTAATACTATCGAGTAAGATGAAGACATCCTGTTTATGCTCCACAAGACGTTTCGCACGTTCGATTACCATCTCTGATACACGTTTATGATTATCCGGAAGCTCATCAAAGGTCGAATAAATAACCTCAACATTCTTACCCTCAATGGATTCCTTAATATCAGTAACTTCTTCCGGGCGTTCATCAATTAAAAGAATAATCAGTTTCATATCCGGATGATTTTTTGTTACTGCTCTTGCAATCTGTTTTAACAGGGTTGTTTTACCTGCTTTCGGCTGGGATACGATCATACCTCTCTGTCCCTTGCCAATTGGTGAAATAAGATCCACCATTCTCATTGCTACACCGGCTCCCGGTGTCTCAAGGTGAATTCGTTTATTTGGAAAGATTGGTGTAAGGTCTTCAAATCTCTTACGTTTCTGTGCTTCATTCGGATGAAAACCATTGACTGATTTAATATAGAGCAAAGCACTGAATTTCTCATTTTGACTACGGACCCTTGTATTTCCTGATACTATATCTCCTGTCTTCAAGTTAAAACGACGAATCTGCGCCGGTGATACATATACATCATTCTCTCCCGGCAGATAGTTGTCACAACGGATAAATCCATATCCATCAGGAAGTACCTCCAAAATACCAATCTTGGTTTCGCCACTGTCCAGCTGATCCATCTCAGCCTGTGTCGCTGTTGATTTTCTATCTTCTTTTCCCATAATTGGAGTCTGCTCAAGCCTAGTATGATCAACCTTAGTCTGATCCGGTTTCATTGGTTCTACTTTTACCTGTTCTTTTACTTGCTCTGATTTATTATGTTCTACCGGAGGCTGAACTTTAGCAGGTTTTGTATCAACCATTACCTGATCATCCTGTCTGGTCTCTGAATCGTATTTTTTAAGCCTCTCTATCAATTCGCTTTTCTTTTGTGTCGTAATGTTTTTTAATCCTCTTTCTTTCGCCAGCTCCTTTAAATTGACAAGTGTCATTGTATCATATTGATTTTCCATGTATACAGCTCCTTTGGTTTTGTTTGGATTGGATTCTCTTACGGAATTTGATTATAGAGATGATTCAGAAACTAAATTATGAGAATATATCCATAGATTATCCTTGACTATGTTCCTATATTATACAACCACACGGTAAAAAAGAAAAGCATTTTCTTATAAGCTTAAAAACCTATTTTCAGCATTTTATTTATATAAAGGATTTTTGTTTGGGTGTCCTATCAATGTAAAATGCTTGATTTACCATTTTTATAGTGATATGATAACTTTGATTTGTTAGGTTGAAAAGAAAAACATTTTCAAGTAGCAAGTAGCGGAGCAAGCTTTACGCTCAGTATTTTTATACCGCACAAGCGGCAGATGGAGGATAATATGAATATTAATGAACAGGCCCTTAAAATGCACGAAGAATGGAACGGAAAAATTGAAACAACTTCAAAATGTCAGGTAAAATCAAGAGAAGATCTAGCTGTTGCCTATACTCCAGGTGTTGCTGAGCCCTGCAAAGTAATTGCTGAGGACAAGGAAGCTGCTTATAAATATACAATCAAGGCTAATACAATAGCTGTAATTTCAGATGGAAGTGCTGTTCTTGGTTTAGGCAATATCGGACCTTATGCTGCAATGCCTGTAATGGAAGGAAAAGCGGTTTTATTCAAAGAGTTTGGCGGTGTAAATGCTGTTCCAATTTGTCTTGATACGCAGGATACGGAAGAAATCATAAAAACAATTACTGCGATAGCACCTGCATTTGGAGGTATTAACTTAGAGGATATCTCAGCTCCCAGATGCTTTGAAATAGAAGAGCGCTTGAAAAAAACACTTGACATACCGGTATTCCATGATGATCAGCATGGTACCGCAATTGTTGTACTTGCAGGTTCCATCAATGCACTTAAAGTAACCGGAAAGACCAAAGAAGAATGCCGGGTTGTTGTTAATGGTGCCGGTTCCGCTGGGATTGCGATCTCCAAGCTGTTATTAGCTTATGGCTTTCATCATGTTACTCTTTGTGATAGAGAGGGAATTCTGTCAAAGGATTATCCGAATTTAAATTGGATGCAGGAATCCATGCTGAAGGTTACAAATCTTGAGAATAAAAAAGGCACATTAGCTGATGCGCTAAAAGGAGCCGATCTTTTTGTAGGTGTTTCTGCACCGGGTATTGTAAGTAAGGAAATGGTTGCTTCCATGAATAAGGATGCTATAATATTTGCTATGGCAAACCCGATTCCGGAAATAATGCCCGATCTTGCGAAGGAAGCCGGTGCTAAGGTCGTTGCTACAGGACGTTCTGATTTCCCTAATCAGGTTAATAATGTTGTTGCATTCCCAGGAATATTCAAGGGTGCATTAGAGGGTAGAGCAACCCAGATTACGGAAGAAATGAAGCTTGCCGCTGCACTCGCAATTGCAGGACTTGTAGAGGATAGTGAACTAAATGAAAACAATATCATGCCCCAGGCCTTTGATCCAAGAGTCAGTGACGTTGTAAGCAGTGCTGTTAAGGCTAACATTAGAAAGTAGAGGCTTATCGTGTGGGACCAGAAGCGATATCACTCCTTAGATTATGAGCTAAAGAAAATTTATGGGAGGAAAATATATAAATTATCCTTGAATGCAGGTCTGACCTGCCCGAACCGTGACGGCACTCTGGGTAGCCATGGCTGCATCTTCTGCAGTGGTGGAGGTTCTGGAGATTTTGCAGCCTCACCGGATAAATCCATCACTTTACAGATTGAAGAAGCCAAACACCTAGTGAAAGCAAAAATAACATCACCGGGGGATGCTAAATATATCGCTTATTTTCAAGCATATACCAATACTTATGCTCCTGTTTCCTACCTTCGTAAAATTTTTATGGAAGCTATCAGCCACCCTGATATTGTGATTCTTTCCATTGCCACAAGACCGGACTGTTTGGGAGATGAGATACTCGCTCTATTATGTGAACTGAATCAGATGAAACCAGTCTGGATTGAATTAGGTCTGCAGACCATACACGAACAAACAGCTGATTTTATCAGACGCGGATATCCCTTATCCGTATTTGAAGAAAAGGTATACCAGCTTCATAAGCTTAATATCACGGTGATTGTTCATACAATTCTAGGCTTGCCAACGGAAACAAAACATGATATGTTAATGACCATGAAATATATATCCGATCTCCCCATTCAGGGTATTAAACTGCAACTGCTGCATATACTAAAGGATACTGATCTTGGTACACTCTATGAACAAGGCAAATTTACTAAGATTCTCTCCCTGGAGGATTATATTACGATTTTAATTGATTGTCTCGAACTACTTCCTGAAGAAATGGTAATCCACCGAATTACGGGTGATGGGCCTAAGATTAATCTTCTCGCTCCTCTTTGGAGTAGGAATAAAAAAATGGTGCTAAACAGTATTCATAATAGAATGAAGCAAATGGACAGCTATCAAGGCAAAAAATTTATTAGGTAATTTAAAAGATGAAAATCTGTGTAATTATCTTAGTATAAAAGTCAATGAAAGGAGGCTGCCATGTCATCTGATACCTTTATGTTATATAAATTAATGATTTTATATATCCTCAGCCGAGTCAGCTTTCCACTAACTAACGGACAGTTGACCGCATTTATATTGGAAAAGGAGTACACGAATTATTTTAATATCCAGCGCGCCTTATCAGAATTAATTGATGATTCCTTTATTACAACGAAAACGATCCGAAACAGTACTTTATATCGAATAACAGAAAGCGGTTCTCAGACTCTGGTGTTTTTTGATAATATGATTTCCGCCGGAATAAAGGAAGATATTGAGGCCTATCTAAATCAGAATAAATATGAACTTCAAGAAGAGGTTTCTACCTTTGCAGAATTTTTCCAAATAAAAAAGGGGGAATTTGCAACTCATTTAAAAGTGATTGAAAGAGATACCTCTATCATCGATTTAACCTTAACGGTTACTACTGAAGCGGAAGCTTCCATGGTTTGCAATAATTGGAAAGAAAAGAGCTCCGACATCTATGCCTACCTGATGTCATCGCTCCTTGAAAATAAATAATATATGGGTTGTTGCAAATATTTTTGATACTAATTTCAAGGGAACACTACATTTACCTTCCCTCTAAGCCTATCCAGATTTTCAATTTGCAAAAGTATTTTTTAATTATCTTTTTTATAAAGCATATATTTTAGATTTTAGTTGTCCGCATTTTGTTCGGGAATATTTTCATTTAATCCACAGATATTCTCGATGCATTCCCAGATTTCATCTCTGCCCTGCTTCGTTAGTGAAGAGAAGGGCATTATTTTTGTCCCCGGAGCTGCCTTCAATCCTTCTCTGATTATTTTAATCTGTTTATCCTTCTGACTACGATTGATTTTGTCAAGTTTTGTCGCAATAATTACAGGTGTAAAACCCTGATAAATAATCCAATCGTACATACTCTTATCATTTGCAGAGGGTTCATGACGTATATCCAATAAAAGAAATACCATTCTCAACTGCCTTGAGGTTTTTAAATACTTCTCAATCATTTTACCCCATTTTTGCTTCACTGATTCCGATACCTTAGCATAGCCGTAGCCGGGTAGATCCACATAATAAATCTCATCATTAATATTATAGAAGTTAATCGTCTGCGTCTTACCTGGCTGCGAGGATGTCCTGGCCAAGGATTTACGGTTCATCAGTGCGTTTATCAAGGAAGATTTACCTACATTAGATTTACCCGCAAATGCAACCTCTGGTTTTTCATTCACCGGAAGAATGCTGGTAATACCACATACTGTCTCTAAATTCACGCTTTTTATAATCACTATTTCCTCCAATAAAAGGGGATGCTGCAAAACAATCGTGTGTTTTGTAATATCCCCTTTCAATCTCTATGCTATTTCGTCTTTACTTTTCTTAGAGCCTCGTTTTGAAATCGGCTTTCTTACTACACTTTCTTCCGAAAGTACCACTTTTGGCTTCTCATTTCCAAGTACGGATTCCTTTGTTATGATACATTTGATTACCTGCGTATCGGAAGGAATACTGTACATTGAATCCATCATTACTGATTCCATAATGGCACGAAGTCCTCTGGCACCGATTTTTCTCTGAAAAGACTGTTTTGCAATCTCTTCAAGTGCGTCATCTTCAAATTCCAATTCCACGCCGTCCAGTTCAAACAGCTTCTTGTACTGTTTTGAAATAGCATTCTTCGGTTCGGTTAGAATACGAACCAGTGCTGCTTCATCCAACATGTCAAGAGCTACAGTAACAGGTACACGACCTACAAATTCAGGAATTAAACCAAATTTAATTAAATCCTGCGGCATTGCCTGTTTGAATAATTCACCAACGTTTGTTTTATTCTTTTCAATGATCTGAGCATTAAAACCAATTGATTTCTGCCCGATACGAGCCTCGATTATCTTCTCCAGACCGTCAAAAGCACCACCGCAAATAAATAATATATTGGTTGTATCAATCTGTATAAATTCTTGATGAGGATGTTTTCTTCCTCCCTGCGGAGGTACGGAAGCAATGGTTCCTTCCAGAATTTTTAACAGAGCCTGTTGAACACCTTCTCCTGATACGTCTCTGGTAATCGAGGTATTCTCTGATTTTCTTGTAATCTTATCAATCTCATCAATATAGATGATACCATATTGGGCACGTTCAATATCAAAATCTGCTGCCTGGATTATCTTAAGGAGAATATTCTCTACATCCTCACCCACATATCCAGCTTCGGTAAGTGCAGTGGCATCTGCAATCGCAAAAGGAACATTCAAAAGCTTTGCCAGTGTCTGAGCAAGATAAGTCTTACCAGAACCGGTTGGGCCAATCATCAGAATATTACTTTTTTGAAGCTCAACATCCAAATCTTTTTCAGCAAGTACTCTTTTATAATGATTATATACGGAAACGGCCAGAACCTTTTTCGCTTCTTCCTGTCCAACCACATGCTGGTCTAAGAATGCTTTGATCTCCGAAGGCTTTAATAAATTAATATCTGAATTGAGTACAGGTTCACCATCAAATTCTTCCTCAATGATTTCACTGCATATTTCAATACATTCATCACAAATATATACGCCCGGACCTGCAATCAGCTTTCTGACCTGATCCTGAGTTTTATTACAGAAAGAACATCTCAGCTGTTTTCTGTCATCTACTTTTCCTGCCACTACCCATCACCTCTTTCTCTCTTCCTGCTTATCTCCATACCATTTACTGAAATATCAATTAAAAGCATGGATCATTCCATTATCTATGAGATAATATTCCATCGATGAGACCGTACTCTTTCGCTTCTTCCGCACTCATGTAGTTATCTCTCTCTGTATCGATTTCTATCGTTTCCAAAGGCTTACCGGTATTTTTCGCTAATATCTCGTTTAATTTCTTTCTTGTCTTAATAATATTATCAGCTACAATCTTAATATCGGTTGCCTGACCTTTTGCACCACCAGAGGGTTGATGAATCATAACCTCTGCATTCGGAAGTGCATATCTCTTTCCTTTCGTTCCGCCTGATAGAAGGAATGCACCCATGCTGGCTGCCATACCAATACAAATCGTGGATACATCACACTTAATATAGTTCATAGTATCATAGATAGCCATACCTGCAGTTACGGATCCACCTGGGCTGTTAATATAGAAATTAATATCTTTACCTGGATCTTCTGATTCTAGAAACAGCATCTGAGCTACTATTAAGCTGGCAGAAACATCATTTACATCTTCACCAAGGAAAACAATTCTATCCTTTAATAACCTAGAATATATATCGTAGCTTCTTTCACCACGGCTTGTTTGTTCAATGACATAAGGTACTAAACTCATATTCATCCTCCTTATCAAAATCATATATTATTTCTTTAAACAGAATTAAGCACCAATGCTAATTTATGCTTCTACAGCATTCTCTAATACAAAATCTACCGCTTTTTGTACTGCAATATCATCCTTAATCTGCTCTTTTTCTCTCTCTCCTACTAATTCCTTCAGCTTATCAGCTTCCATCTGATACTGGGTTGCCATCTGTGTAAGCTCTTTATCCAGTTCTTCTTCTGAAACTTCAATATTCTCAGCCTTAACAACAGCTTCAAGAACAAGTCTGCTCTGGATACGCTTTACTGCCTGAGGTCTTAAGCTTTCCATGAATTTCTTTGCATCCATTCCGGTAAACTGGAAATACTGTTCAACAGAAAGTCCTTGATACTTAATTCTCTGGGCGAATTCTTCCGCCATCTGGTTTGCTTGAGAATCAATCATCGGTTCAGGAATATCCATGGTAGCACCTTCAATAATCTTATCTACAATTTCGTTTTCCTTAGCGGTCTTTAATTCTTTTTCCTTGCTTTCTTTAATTGTAGCCTTGATATTCTCTTTATATTCATCCAACGTACTGAATTCTGATACATCCTGTGCGAAATCATCGTCTAATTCAGGAAGCTCTTTTACTTTAATTTCTTTAATCTTAACCTTAAATAATGCCGGCTTGCCTGCTAATTCCTTAGCCTGATATTCCTCAGGGAAAGTAACGTTAACTTCCACCTCTTCACCAATTGCTTTACCGATTAACTGCTCTTCGAAGTTATCAATAAAGGAGTGTGATCCGATTGTAAGGGAATAATCTTCTCCTTTGCCTCCCTCAAATGCTGTACCGTCTACAAAACCTTCGAAATCAATGACAGCAATATCTCCATCCTGAACTGCTCTATCATCTACGGTAATTGTCCTGGAGTTCTGATCAAGTTCTTTGTTGATCTTTTCCATCACTTCTTCATCGGTAACCGTTACTTCCTTCTTCTCTACCTTGATACCTTTATAGGTTCCTAAAGTAACTTCCGGTTTTACAGCAACTTCTGCGGTAAAAATAAAGCTCTTGCCTTTTTCTATCTGAACAACATCGATATCAGGTCTGGATACGATATCTAAACCACTTTCGCTAGCAGCTTTCTCATATGCCTCAGGAATTAATTCATTTGCTGCGTCCTCATAGAACATTTCTGGTCCATACATTTTCTCAACTAGAGAACGGGGAGCTTTACCTTTACGGAAGCCCTGCACATTAATTTTAGTTTTGTTTTTTTGAAAAGCTTTCTCAAGGGCTTTCTCAAATTCTTCAGCGGAAGCCTCTATTGTAAGCTTTGCCATATTCTTTTCTAATTTTTCAACCTGTAAACTCATTTTTGTAATTCCTCCTGCTTTGTTTTTCATGGAGGAATTTATCCTCCTGCTTTGTTTTTTATGGAGGATTTTATCCTCCTGCTTTGTTTTTTATGGAGGATTTTTTCCTCCTAGTTTGTTTTTTATGGAGGATTTTTTCCTCCCTGCAAAGGAAGTTATCCTTCCATCTAATTACTTTACTTTTTGCCATTTTTTTAACTTTCTATACACAATGACACGTGAAAGAATATTATGTCTGCTTTTGTAGACATTTTGACCTTAGTATATTATAACATTTTCATTCTGTAAATACCAAATTACAAAAAAACCTTTAAATATGACCATAATACAATATAATTATTCATCATAAATTGCTATTAACATCCATCATTGGATAATATGTCCCTGCTCATTTAACACTTGAATGATACGATCTGCCTGTTCTTTACAACTTTCTCTGGTTTTTGCTTCTACCATTACCCTGATTAAAGGTTCGGTACCGCTTTCTCTAACTAAGATACGGCCTTCGTTACCGAGATCCTGTTCTACCTTTGTTATAATATCCTTTACCATAGCATCTTCCTTGACAGCTTTCTTATCATGCACCCTGACATTTACCAATATTTGCGGAAAAATCGTAATATCCTTCAAAAGTTCAGATAAGGAGGCCTTACTTTCCAGCATTACTTCCATCATTTTTAATGAAGTTAATATACCATCCCCGGTTGTGGCATGTTTACTGAAAATGATATGGCCGGATTGTTCACCACCGATAGAGTGACCATTAGCCATCATATTTTCATAAACATATTTATCACCTACCGCTGTCTTCTCATAATGAATACCCTTACGGTCAAATGCCTGATATAACCCTAGATTAGACATTATTGTAGTTACAACTGTATTATTTTCCAGTTCATTATGATTTTTCATATAGACACCGCATAAATACATAATCAAATCGCCATCAATTATATTACCCTTATCATCAATAGCCAGACATCTGTCAGCATCTCCGTCATAGGCAAAACCAACATCAAGATTATTATCAATTACATATTTCTGTAAAACATCAATATGGGTTGAACCGCAATTCAGATTGATATTCGTCCCGTCAGGCTCACTATTAATTACATAGGTTTTAGCGCCCAGAGCATCGAAAACACCTTTTGCAACCGTGGTTGCCGAGCCATTTGCCAGATCCAGACCAACCTTCTTATCCTTAAAGGATCTTGTTGCCAAAGAGATGAGGTAACCAATATAGCGGTTTCTTCCAATTGCATAATCTGTTGTCCTTCCGATATTCCCTCTGATTGCAAATGGGATTTTATCCTCTTTACAGTCTATGTATTCTTCAATCAGATTCTCAACTTCTGCCTCCAGTTTATATCCATTGCCATTAATCACTTTAATTCCGTTATCATAATATGGATTATGACTTGCTGAAATCATGATACCACAGTCAAAGCCCTCAGTACGTACTACATAAGAAACACTTGGTGTTGTTGTTACATGAAGTAAATAAACATCTGCTCCGCTTGCTGTTAATCCTGCTACAAGAGAGTATTCAAACATATAACTGGATCTTCTTGTATCCTTACCAATCACTATATTAGCCTTATGGTTCTTCCCATAATAAAAACCTAAAAACCTACCAACCTTATATGCATGTTCTACTGTCAGGTTTACATTAGCTTCCCCACGAAAACCGTCCGTACCAAAATACTTACCCATTATGAATCAAATCCTTTCTATCCTATATATAAATATATGCCATATTTACCATTACTCATGTATTATTGTTATATTTGATTTCTTTAAACAGTTTATTTTAACATACATAGATTTATTTTGGAAATGATTTTTTTGGAAAACAGAAAAACATCACTGATAGGGATCAATGATCCGCAACAGTGATGTTTTATACTTGCATTACCTCATTAGAGTAATACCTTTATTATTTAATTACTGTTGTCCGCCAGACATCTGCTGTTCCTGTTGTCTGATCATACGTTTAACCATTTCACCACCAACAGAACCATTCTGTTTGCTGGTTAAATCTCCATTATAACCTTGTTTTAACGGAACACCGATTTCATTAGCGATTTCCATCTTAAAACGGTTAAGAGCTTCTTTAGCCTGAGGAACTTCTGCTCTGTTTGATCCACTGTTGTTATTACTTGCCATACTCAATTTCACCTCCGTTTTGTTATTATCAAAGCAACCAAGTTACAAAATCAACTATTTGTAGGTTCAGCGGTTCTTTAAGTATTATCACCGCGAGTGATCTTGTTTTGTATTGCCTGTAATGTTATTGTTAACAGCAAAGGTAAATATTATGATGGTAATTAATGTTTTTATAACCAAATAATTGTCAATTCGACAACCGTATATTATTTATAATATAAGTTACAATGATATTCAATTCTTCTCACAACCGTTTTCATAATAAATGGTGCTGAGTAAGTTGGCGTGAGAATTTGATACCAAATCAAATTTAACCCTATGAATAAAACCATCTATTAATAATAAATCTATGATAGCTTATTTTTTACATTTTATATGGTTTTATTCTGATTATATGTAATAAATGTTGATATCTAAATATAAATTGTCTGATACTACTTGGGCCTTATTTAACATATACATATAAAAACAGTAATCCGGAGACCTGAATTTTGATTGATGTTATTAAAATAATCAATAATTTTTTATGGGGTATTCCTATGCCAATATTACTTTATGGTACGCATCTCTATTTTACTGTGCACCTAAAAGGAGTGCAGCGTCATATTGGTAAGGCAGTCAAAATGTCACTGACTCCTGAAAAATCTGCTGAAGGGGATCTAAGCGGCTTTGCCTCTCTAACAGCTACACTTGCTGCTACCATTGGAACAGGAAATATCGTCGGTATATCAACCGCTGTTTATTATGGAGGACCTGGCGCTATTTTTTGGTGTTGGCTCACAGGTATCTTAGGTATGGCAACAACCTATGCAGAATGTTATCTTGGCGTGCTTTATCGTAGAAAGACTTCGGATGGGACCTATCTTGGAGGACCGATGTATGCTCTGGAATACGGCCTCAATAAGAAATGGCTTGCTGTTTTATTCTGTATCTTTACACTAATCGCTTCCTATGGCGTTGGATGTTCAACTCAGAGCAGAGCAGTCACAGAGACAACCAGAACCTTATGGAATCTACCGGAGTATGCTGTCGGTATGGTTATCGCAGTTATTGTCGGTCTTGTAATACTCGGTGGAGTTAAATCCATTGGGAAAATTTGTAGCAAGCTAGTACCTGCCATGGGTGGATTTTATATTCTTGGCTGTTTTCTTCTGCTATTAATGAATCTTCCTTATTTTTTCCCCGCAGTATCCTTTATTTTTAAATCTGCATTCGTAACTTCAAGCCTTCCTGCTGCTGTAACGGGAGGTGTGATTGGAAGCACAGTACGATCTGCTATCCGTTACGGCATAGCACGCGGCCTGTTTACCAATGAGGCAGGTCTTGGTTCTGCTGCCATTGCAGCCGCTGGAGCTAAAACCTCGCACCCTTCCAGACAGGCTCTGATCTCAATGAGTGCAACCTTTTGGGATACTGTAGTTATGTGTGCAATTACAGGGCTTGTTATAGTAACAAATCTTTTAAAAAATCCAACTTCCGCAAGTGGGTATTCCGCTCAAGAGCTTACTAGTGCTGCATTTAATTCTATTCCATATGGAAATGTGATTCTGGGAATCTCTTTGATTGCTTTCGCTGTAGCAACTTTGATTGGCTGGTCTTATTTTGGAGAAAAAGCGGTAGAATATCTATTCGGAAAATCCGGAATAAATACCTACCGCCTGTGTTATATTGTAATGATATTTGTTGGTTCCATCATGTCTCTGGAATTAGTTTGGGAATTGACTGATCTGGTCAATGCTTTTATGGCATTACCAAATATATTATGCCTGATTTTACTGCGTAAGCAGATTCATAAGCCCAACAAAATGTTCTGACATTAATAGTGATCATATTGAATTGCCTGAGCAAGTTTCCCCGCTTCCGATTCTCCTACAAGATTTTTAATCAGAGAAAGTGAGAAATCAATTGCTGTTCCCGCTCCTTTTGACGTTATAAAATTCCCATCTTCAACAACAGATTGATTCTTAATATATGCACCGATTAAAGCTTCTTCATGGCCGGGATAACAGGTTGCTTTTATTCCCTGCAATAATCCCTTGCTACCTAGTACACTTGGAGCTGCACAGATTGCAGCAAGCATCTTACCCTTCTGTCCAAAATCCTTTAATAAGTGATCCAATCCCTCGTGCATTTTTAAATGATTTGTTCCCGGCATTCCACCCGGCAGAACCAACATATCTGCATCACTAAAATCTATATCTTCAAACAGAACATCGGCTTTTGTAATAATCTTATGGGCTCCGGTGATAAAAATATCTCCGGTAATGGAAACCATAACCACCTCAACACCTGCTCTGCGTAGTAGATCAACAACAGTTAAGCCTTCAATTTCTTCATATCCATTTGCTAGAAAAATATAAACCTTTGCCATAGTGTTTCTCATCCCTTCGTACATTCTATTCTCTTATTATTATATAATTGTTTGTTAGAAATATCAATATTACAGGGATAATAGTCTTTACCTTTATAACATTAGCAAGTTTGCAACACCAATATTTTTCAGAGTAATCATTGGCTTACATGCAACCATGTGCTTTGTATGCCTGCGTGAGGATATACACAAAGGTCTGATTTCCAGTGCATAATAATCATCATATGGTACATGAAATTCAAAACACCCGCAGTTGCAGATTTTTATACAATGAAGTAATTTTCTGTTGTCACCACAGTTTTTATATAATCTTACCTCCCATTCATGGTCACGTTTACAGTCACATCCCCAAATACATCCAAAAATTAATCCAGGCTTAACCATACACTCTTCACATACCGGTGGTTCAGGGCAAGGAAGAGGGATCGGGATAGGAATCGGCTGTATCTGCACTGTGGGTGGCGGACATTCCGGGCAAGGTTTAATCTCTGGACATGGCCGTTGCGGCGGACATGGCGGTGCAGGTGGGCAAGGCGCCGGTTGAGGACATGCAGGTGCAGGCGGACAGGGTGCCGGTTGTGGACATGGCGGTACCGGTGGACAAGGTGCTGGTGGTGGACATGCAGGACATGGAGCCGGTGCTGGTGCTGGCATCGGTGCCGGTATCCTGGCAGGTGGAGTAGGCCTTGGTACTACAACAGGGGGC
>JAEWMT010000053.1 GCA_023393095.1 Bacillota bacterium | reverse complement strand
ATAGAGCCCTCTTCATTCTTTCCACTGCTTCTTCCCTATTGCTACCGTATGCAATAACCTTAGCAAGCATGGAATCATAGCAAGAGGGAACTAGATATCCTGGATACAGAGCACTATCCACTCTGACACCAAATCCGCCTGGGAACAGGACATTTTCAACACGTCCCGGACAGGGCATAAAATTCTTAGTAGGATCCTCTGCATTAATTCTGCATTCAATCGCATGACCTTTGAATTCAATATTCTCCTGACGATAAGGCATCTGTTCTCCACAGGCTATGTTGATCTGAGCTTTAATCATATCAATGCCCGTTACCATCTCGGTAACCGGATGCTCCACTTGAATTCTCGTATTCATCTCCATGAAATAGTAATTTCCACGATCATACAGAAATTCAATGGTTCCCGCATTCACATAACCGGTAGCTTTAGCAGCCTTAACAGCTGCCGACCCCATCTGCTCTCGAAGCTCCGGTGTCATGATTGCGGAGGGTGATTCCTCCATCAGCTTCTGATTTCTTCTCTGAACAGAGCAATCTCTCTCTCCAAGATGTACGACGTTACCGAAACTGTCTGCTAAAATCTGAAATTCAATATGTTTTGGATTAACAATTAATTTCTCAATATAGACTTTATCATCCGCAAAAGCCGCTTTTGCTTCTGCCTTGGCAGCATTGTAGGATTTCTCAAGGTCTTCTTCCTTAAATACAGCTCTCATACCTTTACCGCCACCACCTGCGGATGCTTTAATCATAACCGGATATCCGATTTTTTTGGCAATTTCTATGGCATCCTTGACTGATTCCACTTCACCATCCGAACCTGGAACAACAGGAACACCGGCGTTTTGCATGGTTTCACGAGCCTTCGATTTATTACCGAGTAGATCAATCGTATCTGCCTTTGGTCCGATAAAAGTGATATTACAGTCTTCGCACATCCTTGCAAAGGAGCTGTTCTCCGACAAGAAGCCAAAACCCGGATGGATTGCGGTAGCACCGGTTAGTACCGTCGCACTGATAATATTCTGTATATTTAAATAACTGTCCTTCGATTTTGCCGGTCCGATACATACCGATTCATCTGCCAGCATTACATGTAATGCTTCTTTATCTGCTTCTGAATAGACTGCTACGGTTTCGATTCCCATTTCCTTGCAGGCGCGGATAATTCTTACTGCAATTTCACCACGATTTGCTATCAATATTTTCTTAAACATGGTTATCTCCTTATTTTTCTATCGCGAAAGTAAGGATCGCTTCCACTGCAATTTTTCCTTCAACATAAGCCTTCGCTGTTCCAACTCCAAAGTTTCCTTTACTCTTTGTAATTTCTACCTCCAAGCTTAATACATCTCCCGGATATACCTGTCGCTTAAACTTTACTTTATCCATTCCACCGAAGTATACAATCTTACCTTCATTGCCGGGTACGGTCAGCATACATATGGCACCCATCTGAGCTAAGGACTCAAGAATGATAACGCCGGGCATAACTGCTTTCCCTGGAAAATGTCCTTGAAAAAAAGGTTCATTCATCGTTACACATTTTCTACCGGTTGCCCGTAAACCGGGTTCCAGCTCCTCCACACGGTCAATTAGTATAAATGGTGGCCTGTGAGGCAGTATTTTTTGGATTTCATCAATATTAAGCATACATTTCTCCATTCCTTTGCCTGTTACTTAATTAAAATCATAGGCTGGCCGAACTCAACCATATCTTCGTTGTTTACAAGTATTTTTACGACCTCGCCATCATGCTCGCTTTCAATCTCGTTCATTAATTTCATTGCTTCGATAATACAAACGGTCTGACCTTTTTTCACCTTGTCCCCGACTTTTACAAATGCTGGCTTATCTGGTGATGGAGACGCATAGAAGGTTCCTACCATCGGAGAAACAATTTTCTTTGCACCTTCATCCTCTGTGAGTTTCTCTGAAACCGGTGTTGCCGCTTCAATTGTAAGATTCGCCGCATTTACCTGACTTACCTGCGTCGCCTGCCCAGGTAGAATAGTATTCTGTAAAGGCATCATACTCATTGGATTAACTGGGTATACTGTTGGTGATATATTCTGAGGTATTACCTGCTGGTTAGCTAACATCTCATTTGAAGCCTTTTCCATACAGATTCTGATTCCATCTTCTTCTATCTCCAGCTTAGTTAATTCAGTTTGATTCATTTCCTTCATTAAATTAAGAATAGCTTTATAATCCACGGTTATACCTCCATATTCTTAAATATCAACGTAGCATTGTGTCCGCCAAAGCCAAGAGAATTCGTCATTGCATAAGATATTTTAGCTTTTCTTCCAACACCCGGAACATAATCTAGATCACATTCCTCATCCGGTACGGATAAACCAATAGTTGCTGGAATAAAATCATTTTCAATTGCCTTAACGCAGACAATTGCTTCGACTGCTCCGGCTGCTCCAAGTAAATGTCCAACCATGGATTTACTGGAACTGATCGGTACCTTATATGCTTCCTCTCCCAAAGCAATCTTAATGGAAGCTGTCTCAGTACGATCATTCGGAGGAGTGCTAGTTCCATGTGCATTGATATAGGATACCTGCTTCGGAGAAATTCCTGCCTCTTCCATAGCAAACTTCATTGCTCTGGCTCCGCCTACACCATCCGGTGAAGGGGAAGTAATATGATAAGCATCACAGGTTGAACCATAACCAACAATTTCTGCATAAATCTTTGCACCACGTTCTTTTGCATGTTCATAATCTTCCAATACAAGAATACCTGCACCTTCACCCATGACAAATCCATCTCTATCCTTATCAAATGGAATTGATGCTCTTAAGGGATCTTGACTAGTAGATAATGCTGTTAAGGATTGAAAGCCAGCAATTCCAAGTGGTGTTATAGATCCTTCGGCTCCGCCAGCCAGAATAACGTCGGCATATCCATGTTTAATATTGCGGAATGCCTCCCCAATACAATTATTGCCAGTTGCGCAAGCTGTTACTACATTCGTACAAATTCCAAGTGCACCAAATTGGATTGCAATATTACCTGCTGCCATATTAGTGATAGTCATTGGTATGAACAAAGGATTGACTCTCTTAGGGCCTTTATCTCTTAATGTATTTGTTTGCTTTTCAATATTATCAAGTGCTCCGATACCTGAACCCACAATTACTCCAAAACGCTCTTTATCGATTCTTTCAAGATCAATCCTTGAATCCTCTACCGCTTCTTTGGCAGCTGCTATCGCAAATTGTGAGAATCGCTCCATTCTTCTTGCTTCTTTTGCATCCATATAATCTTTTGGTTCGAAATTCTTTACCTGGGCAGCCAGTTTTACCGTATAGGCTTCCGTATCAAAGTTATCAATAAAACCGATACCGCATTTTCCGGCCTGCACATTATCAAAAAATTCTTTTACATTATTACCAATTGGGGTAATTGCGCCCAACCCTGTTACAACAACTCTACGATTCATGATAATTACTCCCTTTCCATTACATTAACAGTCCGCCGTCTACCTGAAGCACCTGACCGGTAATATAATTTGCCGCATCTGAAGCTAAAAAACTTACTGCATTTGCTACCTCTGTCGGAATACCGTAACGTTTTAACGGAATATTTGCCAACGTAGCCTCTTTTACCTTATCTGATAACTGATTCGTCATTTCTGATTCTATAAACCCAGGAGCTACCGCATTCACTGTAATTCCCCTTAAAGCCAGTTCCCTTGCAGCTGATTTTGTCATTCCGATTACTCCTGCTTTCGATGCTGCATAGTTCACCTGTCCAATATTTCCGGTCAGTCCAACAACGGATGAAATGTTGATTATTTTACCCGATCTTTGCTTCAGCATCACATTTGAAGCATGTTTCATACAAAAAAATGTACCTTTCAAATTAATATCCACCACGCTGTTAAAATCGGCCTCTGACATTCTCATCATTAAACCATCTTTCGTGATGCCGGCATTATTGACCAATATATCCAGGCGTCCATAATACTTTATAGTCTCTTCAACCAGCTTCTTTGCTTCCATGTCAATGCTGATATCCGCTTGAACTGCAATTGCTTCGCCCCCGGCATTTTTAATCATAGTCAAAAGCTCTTCAACCTGTGCTATGCTGTTACGATAATTAATCACTACCTTTGCACCATATTTGGCAAACTGTAAGGCAATTGCTCTTCCAATGCCTCTTCCTGCTCCGGTTACTAATGCAACTTTTCCGTTAAGCATTATATACTCTCCATTCTGCCGAAACACCGCGAATTTGGGTGTCTGCACAATATTTTCTTATAAAGTTTTTAAAGCCTTAACAGTTGCTTCTAGGGAAGCGATATTCTCCATATTATGGATGCCAAGGCTTCTATCTATTTTCTTAACAAAGCCGGATAGCGTTTTACCCGGTCCAATTTCAATAAAATTATTAACTCCATTCTCGATCATCCTTCGAATGGTATGTTCCCATAAAACACTGCTCATAACCTGTCGATATAATAAATCCTTTACCTCACCGGAATTGCTTACAAAATCCGCATTTACATTACTAATAACCGGAATTTTGAGTTCTCCTATTGTCATAGGATCCAGCTCCTGCTTTAATCTATCTGCAGCAGGTTTTAGCATTGATGTATGAAAAGGTGCACTTAATGCAAGATCTATTGTTTTCATGGCTCCCTTTTCCTTACAAAGTTTATTTGCTTCATCAACAGCCTTTACCTCACCGCCGATCACAATCTGACCGGGGCAATTAAAATTAGCTGGCTCTACCGTTCCGAACTCACCGGCTTCCTTACAGGCTTCCCTGATTTTCTCCTCGGATAAACCTAAGACTGCGCTCATCTTTCCAATTCCCTCGGGAACTGCTTCCTGCATAAAACGCCCTCTTTTTCTAACCAGAGGTACAACCTCAGAAAAATCAAAAACGCCGCTTGCTGTCAGTGCAGAATATTCACCTAGGCTTAAGCCTGCTACAACATCCGGAGTAATTCCATATTCCATTAATGCCCGATAAGCAGCAATTGTCATTGTAACGACGCTGGGTTGAGTGTTTTCAGTACGGTCTAGATCTTCCTTGCTTCCGTTAAATATCATTTCCGTTAGGTTACTATGGAGACTTTCATCCGCCTCCTCAAAGGTCTGCCTGCATATTGGAAAATTCTCATAAAGTTCTTTTCCCATTCCGATATACTGGGCTCCTTGTCCTGCAAATAAAAAAGCTATCTTTCCCATAGTTACCTCCAACCCCTGTTCAGAAGCTGTCCTGCTTCATTAAACATCTCCGTAATAATTTCTTTACAGCTCTGCTCCTTATTCACAATTGCAGCAATCTGTCCGGCCATAACACTGCCATAATCCATATCGCCCTGCACAACTGCCTTTGCTAATGCACCTACTCCTAAAGTTTCATATTCATCAAGCGGTGCCGCCTTAGCTTCAAGTTCTGTAAAGCTTCGGCTTAACTTATTTTTGAGTATACGAACTGGATGTCCTGTGGGTCTGCCAGTAACAACGGTATCAATATCCTTCGCATTAATTACTTTCTGTTTATAATTCTGGTGAACTGTACATTCAAAAGCACTAAGGAAACGGGTACCAACCTGTACACCATCCGCTCCAAGCATAAAGGCTGCAGCAATGCCTCTTCCATCTCCGATCCCTCCTGCAGCAATGACAGGAACATCAACAGCATCAACCACCTGCGGTACAAGTACCATGGTAGTCAGTTCACCGACATGTCCGCCGGATTCAGTTCCTTCTGCGATCACAGCATCCGCTCCGCTACGAACCATTCTTTTTGCAATTGCTACGGAAGGTACTACCGGAATAACTTTGATATCATGTGCTTTCCACATCTCCATGTATTTTCCAGGTGCCCCTGCTCCGGTTGTAACAACCTTAACACCTTCCTCACAAACCATATTAGCTATGTCATCTGCAAATTCACTCAGTAACATTATGTTAACACCAAAAGGCTTCTTCGTAAGCTCCTTGGCTTTTCTTACCTCAGCACGGACAATATCTGCCGGTGCTGTTCCTCCGGCAATTATTCCAAGACCCCCTGCTTCTGAGACAGCAGCAGCCAGTGATGCATCTGAAATTCTTGCCATTGCCCCCTGGAAAATAGGGTATTCTATATCTAACAGATCACAAATACGTGATTTCACTCTCTTATCCTCCTTGGAGTCATGAATTACATTAATCAGCCCACGGATTGGGAAACACCCCAATCCTGGGCTCTAGGTTCTAAATATTACTACTTTTCTTCATTTTTTTTTGATAAATATTTCTCAATATCACCAATTGTTCCGATGCTCTCGGTATCCTCTGTAGGAATTTCAATACCGAATTCTTCTTCTAATGACATGATAATCTGAAATAGATCAAGAGAATCCGCATTTAAATCATCCTTTAAGGAAGTTTCCTCTGTAAGCTCTGTTACATCCACTCCTAATTGCTCTGCTACTACTTCTTTAATTTTTTCAAAATCCATTGTTATAATCCTCCAAAGTGTGTTTTTAATCAGTTTAATATATTGCCAGGAGTATTACCTCCAGGTTTAACGCATTAATAAAACTTCAATAAGTAATTTGTAAACTGCACCATATTATTCAATTCCAAAATGAAATCTCCTACCCTATATCAAAATTTCACCCTACCAAAACTATACCTTATCCATAATGCACTTGATCAAAATTGCATCTTATTAAAATCAACAGCACAACTTACCCAGTACTTGATACTTGTATTCATTTGAAGTTAGTTCGTAACTGCTATCCCATTTTTGTGTTATGACAAATAAATTTTAGCGAGACCGGCCGACCAAGGGTGTCCATGCTTTGTCAAGACTCATGCAGGAAGCCGGTCCACTGGCCGGATTTCTGCAATCTCTGAGGCTTGTAAAAAGCATCCCGACCGAGGTAAAGGCCGCTAAAATTCATTTGTCATAACACAAAAATGTACATACCCCCCCTAACTCCATTCCACCAAAATAGCCCCGCTTGTCATCCCGCCTCCAAAACCAACCAGAATAATCCGGTCTCCAGACTGTAACAGTTTATTCTGAACCATTTCATCAAGAGCTATTGCAATAGTCGCTGCTGAAGTATTTCCATACTTATCAAGATTTATAAAGAACTTCTCTACTGGTATCCCCATAAGCTTTGCTGCCTGTTCAATAATTCTCTGATTTGCTTGATGTGCGACAATATATTTGACATCTGCTACAGTAAACCCTGCATTTACAAGAACCTTTTTCAATAGATCCGTGATACTTCGAACTGCAAACTTAAATACTTCCTGACCATTCATTGTAATAGTAGGACGGAATTCGTTATCTTCTTTAACCAGTGGATTGAACATAGGAATTGCAGATAAACATAAATGCTCTCGCTTGCTTCCATCACTTAATAGGTTTACTGACATAATTCCATCTCTATGATCGGATTCAGATAATACTACCGCTCCTGCGCCATCACCAAACAGTACACAGGTAGAACGATCCGACCAGTCCAAAGCCTTCGAAAGTGTTTCAGCACCAATAACCAGAATATTGTGATACATTCCACTTTTAATAAAGGAATCTGCTACTGCGATAGCATAAATCAATCCCGTACATGCTGCAGCCAAATCAAAAGCTGCTGCACGTTTAGCTCCTAAGCGTTCCTGAACGATACAGGCAACGGAAGGCATAAACGAATCGGGAGTTATTGTTGCACATATAATCAAATCAAGCTCTGCTGCATCCAGCTTTGCGTTAGCTAAAGCCTTCTTTCCTGCTTCATAAGCAAGATCCGATGTGGTTTCACCAGATGAAATTCTTCTCTCTTTAATACCGGTTCTTGATGTAATCCACTCATCACTAGTCTCCACCAGTTTAGTCATATCATCATTTGTCATTATATTAGCAGGTAGATAACTACCAGTTCCGATGATTGTTGCTCGTCTCATAATCCTCCTATTGTAACTAGAAAAAACACTATATTAACATTCATACAAACATCAATGTTTTCTCATTATTCCAAAGAATATAACTGTTTTAATTATTGCTCATTTCACGCGCATTCTATAGCTAGATGATAATATTATTACTACATTATTTTTTTTTTGAATCAAGGTATATCTCTTTCAAGTGTTTATTTAATTTGCTTAATGAAGTCAAAAGAATTTCCTCTTCCTCGGCAGTAAAATCCAAAATAATTGCCT
This sequence comes from Bacillota bacterium, assembly GCA_023393095.1. Classification (GTDB taxonomy): domain Bacteria; phylum Bacillota; class Clostridia; order Lachnospirales; family Lachnospiraceae; genus Mobilitalea. Next base: position 15,959 of record JAEWMT010000053.1, on the reverse strand, counting down.
CAACCATATCCAAATGAAACTTTTCATGAATTCGATAAGCAAGCTTGCCTCTCTTCGTAAGATTAATATTAACAATTCGACGATCTGTTTCACTGCGGCTGCGTTCCACATATCCTTTTTTAATCAATTTATCTACTGCAGTTGTCAATGTTCCCATAGTGATCTCCAATGCAGCTGCAATCTCAGACATAGTTTTTGAACCATATAGCCCTACTGCTTCAACAGTATGTATCTCTGTTATAGATAAATCCTTAAAGGCTCCACTCTTAATCGTATATTCTTCAATATGGTTAATATCATCGTATACTTCTACAAGCATCTTATTAATTTGAACTAGTTTATCCTTCATCTGTTTCTCTCCCAAGGTATGCTTTGTAAGGCAAATATTTTGATAATCAAAATATATATGATAATATATTAAAAGTCAAGTAATTTTTTGTGACACAAAACGTCAGTTCAACTTACATGCCTCCCGCGCATACAGGCTGAACGATAAACATAAAACTATAAAAGGAGCCCTTGCAATAATATGTTAAATTTTGCAAAGACTCCTTTTTCCCCAAACATAGATTGTTGTTAAATAACTACCTGTAAATAATGATCGTTTGTCTTAAACAGGTATTATATCTCGAATAATAAATCTCCATAGGTTGGAACAGGCCATAGTTCCTTATCAACGATTACTTCAAGAGCATCAATAGGAGCTCTTAGTTCGTTCATTGCAGGGAATACAACTTCTCTGAAGTATTTAGCTGAATCCGCTATATCTGAAATTGTATTTGCCTTATCTGTAGCAGCAATTAATGCCTTTAATGCAGCCTGTGCCTTTGCAAGAAGTGAAGATGTTTCCTTTAGTATTGAAGTCTGTACACTAACATCTGCATCTGCAGCTGCAGTTTTAACAGCATTGATGGAATCTGCAAGCTTCTTTGTATAGTTGATAACCGCAGGAATATATTTCACATTTACCATGGAAATTGCAGTTCTGGCTTCAATATTGATAGCCTTAGCATATGCCTCATACATAATCTCAGCACGAGAGTGTAACTCTACAGCAGAAAGGATGTTGTGTTTTTCAAACACTTTAATTGCTTTATCAGTAACTAAAGCAGGGATAGCTTCAACCATTGACTTAATGTTAGGAAGTCCTCTCTTCGTTGCTTCCTCAACCCATTCATCAGAATATCCATTGCCATTGAAAATGATTCTCTGATGCTCTTTTAATGTTTTCTTAATTAAATCGTGTACAGCTAAATCAAAGTCAGGTGTCTTTTCTAATTCGTCTGCAAAATCAGAAAGAACATCTGCAACAATTGCATTTAATACTGTATTTGGCATAGCGACGGATGCAGATGATGCCACCATACGGAATTCAAACTTGTTACCTGTGAAAGCAAAAGGTGATGTACGGTTTCTATCCGTAGCATCCTTTGCTAAGGTAGGAAGTGTCTGAACACCGATATCTAACTTACCGCCATCTTTACTATTCTTCGCTTCACCAGTCTCAATTAGCTGTGTTATAACGTCCTCTAACTGTTCACCTAAGAAGATAGAAATAATTGCCGGAGGTGCCTCATTAGCACCTAATCTGTGATCATTTCCAGTGTTAGCTGCAGAAACACGAAGCAGGTCTGCGTGAAGATCTACTGCCTTTAAAATTGCTGTTAAGAATAATAGGAACTGTATATTTTCATGAGGTGTCTTACCAGGATCTAATAAGTTCTTGCCTGTATTCGTAACCATGGACCAGTTATCATGTTTACCGGAACCATTTACACCTGCGAAAGGCTTCTCATGAAGTAAGCAGGCAAGACCATGACGGTTCGCAACCTTCTTCATGGTTTCCATAACTAACTGATTATGGTCTGTTGCTATATTAGCTGTAGCATAAATAGGTGCTAACTCATGCTGTGCAGGAGCAACTTCGTTATGCTGGGTCTTTGAAGTGACACCAAGCTTCCAAAGTTCAATATTTAATTCTTTCATGTAAGAAGCAATTCTTTCTTTGATGCTTCCGAAATAATGATCGTCCAATTCCTGTCCCTTAGGAGGCATAGCGCCAAATAAGGTTCTTCCGGTAAAGATAAGGTCATCTCTCTTTAAGTATTTTTCTCTGTCTACAATGAAGTATTCCTGCTCAGGACCTACGGATGTTGATACTCTTTTGACATCGTTATGTCCAAATAATTTTAAAATACGAACTGCCTGTGTACTGATTGCTTCCATGGATCTTAAAAGAGGTGTCTTCATATCCAATGCTTCACCTGTATAAGAACAGAAAGCAGTAGGAATGCAAAGAGTAACACCAGCAGCATCTTCTCTTAAGAAAGCAGGTGATGTACAATCCCAAGCTGTATAACCTCTTGCTTCAAAGGTGGCTCTTAAGCCCCCGGATGGGAAGGATGATGCATCAGGCTCACCTTTAATTAATTCTTTACCTGAAAATTCCATGATAACCTTTCCATCGGAAGTAGGGTTAATGAAAGAATCATGCTTCTCAGCAGTGATTCCGGTCATAGGCTGGAACCAGTGAGTATAGTGGGTTGCACCACGTTCAATTGCCCAATCCTTCATGGCATTTGCTACTACTTCTGCTACAGCCGGATCTAAATCCTCACCATTCTCTGTTGTTTTTTTAAGAGCCGCAAAGGTCTTCTTCGGCAGACGCTCAATCATAGTCGCTTCATTAAATACGTCCATTCCAAAAATTTCTGTTAATTTTTCAGCCATCTTATCTATCTCCTCTCCTAAACATATAAAAGGCGTTCTCAAATAAAATGAGAACGCCTTTGCTTCATTAATATATTTTACATATTTTTTATATGAATATATATACCATAAGTTCATAAAAAAGAAAAGTACTTTTTTCATTTTTCTACTTTTTTATGAAAATTAACTGAAAGCGCTCGTGATTTATTTTATTAATTAAGCAATATTATATTATTCCAGATACCATTCATCCTTTCCGCCATCTTCCTGTGTTTGTTCGGCTTGTGGTATATACTTTTTAAGAATTCGCTCCATAATTAAGGAATTGAGCAGTGTTACCGTTGCTGGTATTATTACAATTAGCATTGGAACCGTAAATACTAATACAATTCCAGCCAGTAAAATCAATATCATCAATATTGTAAATAATAAATGCCTAATTGACATTAAAGCAGATGTTTTGATTAATTGTTTAATATTAAGATCAAATCTTGACAGAACAGGAAATACATAAGTGGAAATACCTAAAACAAAAAAGATAATGGCTACGTAAATACCAAAAAGCACGGAATTAATCTTTAAACTGCTTATAGTGGTTCCCGAGATTTTTAAATCTAATATTAAAATAGTAAAAATTACGGTTAATAGTACTCCAACCACCGCTGCATTTTTAAAATTTAATCGAAAAGATTTGAAGAATTCGCGCATTAAATATCCGCGTTCCCTGCGAATTACCTTTACAGTAGCATAATATAATGCTGTATTAGCCGGTCCGATTGTTACTATCGGTATACATACTATTAACCATATTATACTTAAAAATAAAATATCACATAGTTTACTTAAAAATGAAAAAAATCCATTATTAATATTAAAAAAATTACTCATCATCCTTCTCCTTTAGTTTATTTCACTCTATTTTACCACACTATTGCATAATAATTAAGTGAAATTAATCTAAAAAACGAAAAGCCGTGTTTTATTATATTCGATTCATTCCATATGTCAATATCGATTTAATATATTCTTACTTATAGTGTATTAAAGGCATATTTACCTTGTAATCTTAAGTTATAATGAATATTTATTTAATAAAATAAACTACAACTTATCAAAAGAAAGAAACATCGTATGTTTGGCATAATATTGATTTTATATTTTATGAATGAACAGGCCACTTCTCAATTTTGGTTCAAACCAAGTGGATTTCGGAGGCATTAGTTTTCCTGCATCCGATACGTCAAATAGTTCCTGGGTGGAAGTAGGATACATTGAAAAAGCTACCGTCATATCTTCACGTACCCGACGTTCCAATTCCTTCAGTCCTCGTATACCTCCAATAAAGTCGATACGTTTATCCGTACGGGGATTATCAATGCCAAGGATGGGTTTCAAAAGATAATTCTGAAGAATAGATACATCCAATGCCTCAACCGGATCCTTATTGGTAGCGATAGCAGTTTTTGCTGTAAGGGAATACCAAGTTCCTCCAAGATACATTCCAAAGGTTGCTTTTTTGTCAGGAGCGTAAGGTTTTGTACCAACTGATTTTATGATAAAATCATCTTCTACCTTCTTAAGGAATTCACTCTCTGACATGCCATTCAAATCTTTCACCGTGCGGTTATATGGCATAATCATTAGTTGGTCGTGAGGGAACAGAACGGACAGGAAATAATTAAATTCTTCCTTGCCGGTATATTCAGGATTTTCTTTTCTTCTTTTTAATCCCACCTTTACAGCAGATGCTGCTCGGTGATGACCATCTGCAATATAAATACTGTCGATCTCAGTAAATGAATTTTTGATTTTACCAATACGAACAGCTTCACTGATTTTCCAAACATTATGACTGATTCCGTCAACAGCTGTAAAGCTATACAAAGGCACTTCCTTCTTCACTTCTTTAATTACTTCAGTGATTGTCTTATGTGCACGATATGCTAGGAATATCGGCCCCGTCTGAGCACTGCAGGTATCTACATGGTTAATACGGTCAATTTCCTTATCCTCTCTGGTATTCTCATGCTTTTTGATGGTATTGCTAAGATAATCATCAATCGAAGCACAGGCAACCAGACCCGTTTGGGAACGCCCGTCCATAATTAATTCATATACAAAATAACATTCCTGCTCATCACCTATGTAAATTCCATCCTTTATCATTTTTTGCAACAATTCTTTTGCTCTTATATATACTCTGGAATCGTAGATGTCTACCTCATCCGGAAATTCTGTCTCTGCGCGGTCAATCTTTAAAAAGGATAACGGCTCCTTTAATACCTCCTGCTTTGCTTCCTCTCTGTTATATACATCATATGGTAAGGCAGCTACTCTGCCTGCTACATCTTCTCTTGGTCTAATACACAAAAATGGTTTAACTGCTGCCATAGTTGGTCTCCTTTATCATATATAAATTAAGATAGGTAATTACGAAATTTCGCCCCAAAATAGTATTTTCTGTGTATATAATATCTATAATTTATGAATTTCGCAATTACTTACATTTATAAATCAGACATAATCCTTTACAAATAATAATCTGTAAATAATGGTTTGGGTGTCATAGGTCAGATCTAAGTAAATCTGACTTATGACACCCAACCTTGTTATGTCCATAAATTACAAATTTTTATTTAACAATTCTAACTTTTAATACTCCATTAATCGCTGCCAACTTTTCAGCATCCTGTGCTGTTATAGGGGTCTCAACATCGATTATAGTATATGCATAATCACCTCTGCTCTTATTAAGCATATCTGAAATGTTAGCACCTACAGAGGAGAACGCTGATGTAAACTGAGCAAGCATGTTAGGTATGTTCTTATGAAGTATTGCAATACGTCCTGCCGTAGCACAGATACCTGCATCACAGTTAGGGTAATTAACAGAATTTTTGATATTACCGTTTTCCATATAATCTCTAAGCTGTTTTACAGCCATAACTGCACAGTTATCTTCAGATTCTTCCGTAGAAGCACCTAAGTGAGGGATTGCGATAACGCCATCCATGTTCGCAGTCTTAGCATTCGGGAAATCAGTGACATATTTTGCAACCTTACCAGATTTAATAGCTTCTGCAATATCATTATCATTAACAAGTAAGTCTCTTGCAAAATTCAGGATGACTACTCCGTCCTTCATCTTAGCAATGGCTTCAGAATTAATCATTTCTTTGGTATTTATATTCGGGTTTGTATCTTCAATCAACGGTGTATGTACAGTAATATAATCACATTCTTTGTAGATCTCATCTCTCGTCTTTACATGGAGGACATCTCGTGATAAGTTCCAAGCGTTATCAACTGAGATATAAGGATCATTTCCGTAAACGGTCATACCTAGGCGATTTGCTGCATTAGCAACAAGAACACCGATTGCACCAAGACCGATTACACCTAATTTCTTTCCATTGATCTCCTTACCAGCAAACTTAGATTTTCCTTTTTCAACGAGCTTAGCTACAGATGGGTCATCCTTAACAGTCTGAATCCAGTTAACTCCGCCGATAATATCACGAGAGGCAAGCATCAAACCTGCAATAACCAATTCCTTAACACCATTGGCATTAGCACCTGGTGTATTAAATACTACAATACCCTGCTCGGCACATTTATCCAAAGGTATATTATTAACACCGGCGCCTGCTCTTGCTATCGCTTTTAAATTCTCGTTAAATTCTATATCGTGCATTGCAGCACTTCTAACCAAAACTACATCGGCATCATTGATGTTCTCTACTTTTTCATATTGATCTGTAAATATATCTAGGCCTATTCCCGCAATTGGATTAAGACAATTATATTTCATGACTGTTACCCCTTTCAGCTTCCGGTACCCCTTGTACCACAATTCTTATTCTACTTAAAATTCTTTGCTTCAAAATCCTTCATGAACTCAACTAATTTCTCCACACCTTCTATCGGCATAGCGTTATAGATACTTGCTCTCATACCGCCTACAGTTCTGTGTCCTTTTAGATTCTCAAAGCCTGCAGCCTTTGCTTCTTTTACGAATTTAGCGTCCAGCTCTTCATCGCCTGTTACGAAAGGAACATTCATCAGGGAGCGGTCTTCTTTTACAACGGTGCCTTTAAACAGCTTGCTCTGGTCAAGGAAATCATAAAGAATCTTTGCTTTCTTCTCATTATGAGCTTTCATTGCTTCCAGTCCACCCATGTTCTTAATCCATTTGAAGACTTTACCGCAGATATAGATACCATATGCCGGAGGTGTGTTATAAAGTGAAGCATTATCAGCATGAATTTTATACTTCAGCATGGTAGGAGTCCCAGGTAATGTATCCTCGGTAATTAAATCTTCACGAATAATTACGATTACAACACCAGCCGGCCCGATATTCTTTTGAACGCCACCGTAAATAACACCATATTTTGTAACATCAACCGGCTCAGATAAGAAACAGGAGGATACGTCTGCTACTAAGGTCTTACCCTTTGTGTTCGGTAATTTCTTAAACTTCGTTCCATAAATCGTGTTGTTTTCACAGATATATACATAGTCTGCATCTTCAGAAATCGGAAGATCAGAACAATCCGGAATATAAGAAAATGTCTTGTCGGCAGAGGATGCTATTGCATTAGCTGTACCATAAATCTTCGCTTCTTGATATGCTTTCTTAGCCCACTGTCCTGTAATTATGTAATCTGCCACCTTGTTCTTCATTAAATTCATAGGAATTGCAGCAAATTGTTGTGAAGCGCCTCCCTGTAAGAAAAGCACTTTATAGTTATCTGGGATATTCATTAAATCTCTTAAATCCTTTTCTGCTTCCTGGATAATCGTCTCATAAACCTTGGATCTATGACTCATCTCCATAACGGACATTCCTGATCCTCTGTAATCCAACATCTCATCTGCTGCTTCCTTTAATACCTCTTCCGGCAACATTGCCGGTCCTGCTGAAAAATTATAAATTCTTCCCACTTTTTCATCCTCCTTAATGAATTAGTTTTATGTAAATTTCATTTAATTATTACGATAGATATGATTTTTATTATAAAACTATGTTATTTTCTTGTCAATAAAATATACGGAAATCCATTCAGGGCAGAGTTACTTTCTTCCTATTTTAATAATTTAACTTTTACCCTAAGACGCTCAGCCTAAATCCAGATATTACAATACAGTTATTTTATATAACAATCACCCATGTTGCCTCTTAGAGGCATCTCAAATACCTTAAATAAATTATGCTTTTTATAATTCACATCAATTCCATGCTTTTAGGCATAAATCCTGAAGAATAGCTGCTTTTGCTATTCTTCCAATGTCCCGCCTGACTTTGGCGGGACTATTCATACTAAGATCGCACTATTTATTTTTTAGATCCTCTTCCGTAAATACATCCTCAATAGCCGCCCCCGGTGCAACCATAGGCCAAACTTTGTCATCACTATCAATAATGCAGTCAATCAGAACAGGCTGTTTTAATGCGATTGCTTCTTTTAATACGCTTTCAACCTCTTCTTTCTTCGTTATACGATATGCTTTCGCTCCCATCGCCTCTGCTAGTTTAACAAAGTCAACCTTGTCGTTCAGATTTGTATTAGAATATCTCTTATCATAGAATAAGGTCTGCCATTGACGAACCATACCAAGTACATGGTTATTTAATATAATTTCAATAATGGGTATATCATAACGGGTAGCTGTTGCCAGTTCATTCATATTCATTCGAAAGCAACCGTCACCTGCTATATTGACAACTGTCTTATCCGGTTTACCAACCTTTGCACCAATACATGCACCAAGTCCATAGCCCATGGTTCCAAGTCCGCCTGAAGTTATAAAGGTTCTCGGCATTTTATATTTAAAAAACTGCGCTGACCACATTTGATGCTGGCCAACCTCGGTGGTTATAACTGCATCTCCGTTCGTTATTTCATAAAGCTTTTCTATAATATAAGGACCTGTTAAAGCTTCCTTATGATAGGTTAACGGATATTGCTCCTTCAAACTTTTGATATGGGAAACCCATTCTTTATGCTCCTGTTTCTCCAGTTTCTCATTTAGTATGTTAAGAACTTCTTTAATATCCCCGATTACACTATAATAGGTAAGGACATTTTTATTGATTTCTGCTGGATCAACGTCAATATGAAGAATCTTTGCATGTTTTGCAAATTTTTTTGCGTTGCCTGTCACTCGATCGGAAAATCTGGCACCAATTGCAATTAAAAGATCACATTCGGTTACACCCAGATTGGATGCCTTGGTGCCGTGCATTCCAAGCATTCCGGTATAACGGCTATCGGTACCGTCAAATGCGCCTTTTCCCATTAAGGTATCGCAAACCGGTGCATCTATTTTGTTAACAAATTCCTTAAGTTCATCATGTGATTCAGAAATAACGGCACCGCCACCAACAAAAATAAAAGGCTTCTTTGAATGACAAATAAGGTCAATTGCATTCTTTATATCTATGTCTGTAATCTCATCCGTCTTCCTCTTAATATCTTCCGGTATTGCTTTTGTAAATTTTGTTTTTGTCGCCGTAATATCCTTAGGAATATCAACAAGTACTGGACCCGGTCTTCCTGTCTTTGCGATACGGAATGCATTACGTATGGTGTCCGCCAGCTTAGATATATCCTTGACAATATAATTATGCTTTGTAATTGGCATAGTAACTCCGGCAATATCAATCTCTTGGAAGGAATCTCTTCCTAGCAGACCGACCGCTACATTACAAGTAATAGCAACCATCGGAACGCTGTCCATATAAGCCGTTGCTATCCCAGTTACCAGGTTGGTAGATCCCGGCCCCGAGGTTGCAAAACAGACACCCACTTTACCGGTTGCCCTTGCATAACCATCTGCTGCATGGGAAGCTCCCTGTTCATGGGATGTCAGGATATGTGTGATTTCGTTATTATGCTTATATAATTCATCATAAATGTTCAAAATCGTTCCGCCTGGATATCCAAATACAGTATCAACGCCCTGCTCTTTCAAACACTCAATGACAATTTGTGCACCTGTTAATTCCATATTTCTCTCCATTCTGCCGAAACATCGGGAATTTAGGCGCTAATATGTTGTATGAAGATATTTGTTTTACATACTAACGCCATTCCACCACAGTCGGCGGCTTTTTATTTGATTAACAATCCTATGCCGTCTTTGGCATAAATACTATTTTAATTTCGGAACTTCAAGAATTGCTCCGCGGTTTCCACTTGTAACCATAGAAACGTAGCGAGATAAATAACCGGTTGTAATTTTAGGTTCTCTTGGCTGCCATTTCGCTCTTCTATCTGCAAGCTCTTCCTCAGTAATGACAAAATTCAGTGAATTCGCATTAATGTCAATCTGAATTATATCACCTTCCTCTACCAGAGCAATATTACCTCCTACCGCTGCTTCTGGTGATACATGACCGATGCATGCACCTCTGGACGCACCTGAGAAACGTCCATCGGTGATTAATGCTACTGATGATCCAAGTCCCATTCCCATAATTGCACTGGTCGGATTTAGCATCTCCCTCATACCAGGTCCACCTTTCGGACCTTCATAACGAATCACAACTACATCTCCCGGGTTGATCTTACCACTTTTAATCGCTGAGATTGCATCCTCTTCGCAATCAAATACCCTTGCAGGACCTTCATGCTTTAACATCTCAGGAGCTACTGCGGAACGCTTAATAACGCCTGAATCGGGTGCAAGATTACCCTTTAGAATAGCAATTCCACCAGTTTCACTGTAGGGATTCTCTATTGGCCTGATTACTTCCGGATTCAGATTCCTGCAGTCTTTAATGTTTTCTCCAACTGTCTTACCGGTTGCGGTAATTAAATCGGTATTTAAAAGTCCCATCTTATTTAATTCATTCATTACAGCATAAACACCGCCCGCTTCGTTCAAATCCTCCATATAGGTATGACCCGCAGGAGCTAGGTGACATAAGTTCGGTGTTTTGGCACTTACTTCATTCGCTATATCTATATTAAGATCAAAACCTACTTCATGAGCAATAGCAGGAAGGTGAAGCATAGTATTGGTGGAGCATCCCAGAGCCATATCCACAGTCAGAGCATTCATAAATGCTTCCTTAGACATGATATCTCTAGGTTTGATATCCTTTTCAAGCAGCTCCATAATTTTCATTCCGGCATGCTTTGCCAATCTGATTCTCTCCGAATATACTGCCGGGATTGTTCCATTACCCTTTAGTCCCATACCAATTACTTCGGTTAGGCAGTTCATGGAGTTTGCTGTATACATACCCGAGCAGGAACCACAGGTGGCGCAAGCCTTATTTTCATATTCCTCTACCTCTTCTTCGGTCATTGTTCCGGCAGAATAAGCACCGACTGCCTCAAATAAGGAAGATAAGCTGGTTTTGTTTCCTTTTACCCTACCCGCAAGCATCGGTCCGCCGCTTACAAAAATAGTTGGAATATTCAGTCTTGCTGCTGCCATTAATAATCCGGGTACATTCTTATCACAATTCGGTACCATAACAAGTGCATCAAACTGATGAGCCATCGCCATTGCTTCTGTTGAATCAGCGATTAGATCTCTTGTTACCAAGGAGTATTTCATACCCTGATGACCCATTGCAATTCCATCGCAGACTGCTATCGCAGGAAAAACGATTGGTGTTCCGCCAGCCATTGCGACTCCAAGTTTTACGGCTTCGACAATTTTATCCAAATTCATGTGTCCCGGCACGATCTCATTATAGGAATTTACGATTCCAATCAGGGGCTTATTAAGCTCTTCCTTTGTCATTCCTAAAGCATTAAATAATGATCTGTGGGGAGCCTGCTGCATTCCTGTTTTAACTGCGTCACTTCTCATCCTCATTCACCTTTTCCTTCTATAATAATATTAAAATCCAATTACTATAAAAATATCGCCCATAAGGCGACAGCACTTAGTAATTCATTACACATATCTGCATAAGATATTAATATTCTATACAAAATATAGAGTAATGCTATTACATTAACGTAATACAGTTAATATTAAAGTATTTCTATATAAAAATCAATGTTAAAATAAAATTTTCTATTTTTCAAGAAGATATGTCCATAATCCACCAAATATTATTAACCCATAATTTTACATATTATTCTTATTTTTGCCTTATAATGTTTTATGTGAAATCTAAGTAAAATCAACGTCAAATTTATATAATATCAACTTAAAATAAGTAAAATTAATGATAAATTCGTACAAATTATCATTGCTTATGTCTTTTATTCGTGATAATATTTTTGTGGTTGATTACCTTTAGGAAATATTTTTCTACAAATTAGAGTTTGAGGAGGAGCAATTATGAACTTAGCAGATTTCCTGCAGCAGGTAATATCAAATCCGCCACTGCTTATTACGGTTTTATTAGTTTTAGGTGTAATTATGGTTAATGGATGGACAGATGCACCTAATGCAATTGCAACCTGTGTTTCTACACGAGCAATTAAACCAAAACCAGCTGTACTGATGGCTGCTGTATTTAATTTCTTAGGTGTTTTTGTTATGACTTTATTTAGCAATGCAGTTGCCAGTACCATTTATAACATGGTAGATTTCGGTAAGAATTATCATAATGCATTAATTGCATTATGTGCAGCTTTATTTGCAATCGTTGTTTGGGCTACGGCAGCTTGGGCATTCGGTATTCCTACCAGTGAATCTCATGCATTGATCGCTGGTGTAACCGGTGCTGCAATAGCGATACAGGGTGGTAGCGGTATTAATTGGCATGAATGGAGAAAGGTTATCATTGGTTTGGTATTATATACTATTTTAGGTTTTGTTCTTGGTTATATTGCAAATAAACTGATTGAAGCGATATGTAAAAACATGGACAGACGTAAAACCAATGTGGTATTTTCTAAAGGCCAGGTTCTTGGCGGAGCTACCATGGCATTCATGCACGGTGCACAGGATGGTCAGAAATTTATGGGTGTATTCCTTCTTGGTGTATTTTTAGCTAAGGGACAAGCTGCTACTTCCTTTACCATTCCTATTTGGTTAATGGTCTTATGTTCTGGAGTTATGGCACTTGGTACCTCTATCGGTGGATATAAAATTATCAAAACAGTCGGAATGGGTATGGTTAAATTAAGTACTTATGAAGGCTTTGCAGCAGATTTAACCGCTACCATCAGCTTATTCGTAGCGACTGTCTTGGGTATTCCGTTAAGTACAACACATATAAAGACCACTGCTATCATGGGTGTTGGTGCTGCCAAAAGACTTTCCAATGTAAACTGGGGAGTTGTTAAAGAAATGGTATTCGCATGGATTCTGACTTTCCCCGGCTGCGGTTTGTTAGGATATATAATGTCTCTTATATTTATGAATCTATTTAAATAAGGAAGGGTGTATACTATAATGAAAAAGAATTCTTACAATTATTTTGATGCATTTGCTGATCTTTCAAAATTTTCTCACAAATTAGCTATTGCTTTAAATGATACCTTTGCTAATTTCGACGCAAATAATATTACGGAGAAGGTAACGGCAGCTCACGAGATTGAACATAATGCCGATCACGCAAAACATGATATCATGAACAGACTGGTGAAGGAATTTCTTCCACCAATTGAAAGTGAAGATATAACAAGTCTTACTCAGGAAATTGATGATGTAACAGACTCCATTGAAGATGTTTTAATCTATGTTGACATGTTCAATATTCAAACCATTCGCCCGGAAGCATTAAAATTTACTGAACTCCTTGTTTCCTGTACAAAAGCAATGGATGACGCATTAGAGGAATTTAAGAACTGGAAGAATTCCAAGAAGCTTCATGATAAAATAGTAGAAATCAACCGTCTGGAAGAAGTCGGCGATAAATTATATGTAGATTTAATGCGTAATTTATTTCAAACTTCAAAGGATCCGATTGAATTAATGTGCTGGACTGAAATTCTGCACCGTCTCGAAAAATGTGCTGATAACTGTGAGGATGTTGCAAATATTATTGAAAGTATCGTTATGAAAAACTCATAATCAGTCGATACTTAATACATCTAGCGACACTAAAAGCTGAAAAGGCAGGTTTTACAATGAGTTTAGACAAACAAAAGGCATTTATAATTCGTGTGGCATATATTGTTCTTATATTACTTCTTGGATATATAGGTATTAAATTTGTGCTGCCATTATTAATGCCATTTGTTATTGGTATCATAATTGCAGTTATCTTTCGCAATCCTATTGATATAGTTGCGAAAAAAACTAAAATCAAGCGTACGTATATATCTATTTTAATTTTACTCCTATTTTATGGATTATTGGTCTTTATTATCAGTATCATTGGATTTAAGGTAATTGCTTTCTTAGAAAATTTATTTGCAAGCGTGCCTGATCTTTATAAAAATACAGTTCTTCCAGCTTTTCAGAAGTTAACCAATAATTTATCAAATCAGTATCCAGATATCAAAAATTATATGCAGGATTTTACAACTAACATGGATACTTCAATAGCCGATTATCTGTCAAAAGCTTCTTCTAGCGTGCTTAATATGCTGGCTGGCATTGCCGGGCAGGTTCCAACCCTGTTGATTAAGCTTATTTTCACTATAGTATCTTCGTTCTTTTTTACAATTGATTACTATCGCATCACACGTTTTATCGTTCTTCAGTTTAAGGGAGAACGCAAAGATATGCTGTTTAAGCTAAAAAATAATGGTATCGGAACGATTGGAAAGTTTATTAGGGCTTATGCTATTATAATATCTATTACTTTTATGGAATTATCCTTAGGTTTCTTTATTATAGGCATTCCCAATCCTATCTTCTACGGTGGTTTGGTTGCGATTATCGATATTATGCCGATAGTTGGAACAGGCGCCATATTAATACCTTGGTCAGTCATTTCTTTTATTGTAGGGAATACAAAGGTTGGTATCGGAATGCTGATTCTCTATATTGTAATTACTGTAGTACGTCAGACGATTGAACCGAAGATTGTTGGACAACAAATTGGACTTCATCCAATTCTGACTCTATTACTTATGTATGTTGGTGCACAACTTATGGGTATATTAGGATTATTCTTATTACCGATTATTGCGACAATACTTCATAAAATGAATAAAGATGGAACAATCATATTATTTAGGGAAACTGACTAATTAGAATGTGCTGATCTAGGCTTTGCCGTTGTTTTTTCTGAAAAATATGAGACAGACTCCTTTCATTTAAAAGGGGACCTCAACAACTAAGAGGTCCCCTTTTAGATTTTAATACATTTGATTTTTGGGTGCGAAAGTTGCACAATCAGTCTCACCAGAGTTATTCGCATTCCTCGGTTCAACATCAATCTTTTCAGCGGTGCAATGATCACCATTCATATAATATTCGCAGGTATTAACGATACATTTAATTCCTTCATTTGGTTTATCCATTTTTCTGACCATAGTATCCCTCCAAAAAATATTTCGTTTGACCCATCAATCCAGAAATATAAATACATTAAACTTTATTGAATTGATAATCATAACAATAATATTGTTTGTAATGAACTATAGAAAAATTCATTAAAATTCGGAAAATTGCATTAAAATCCCTTCTGCCATCACATCGCCCATTTCAAGCGCCTGCGCTTCTATATCATCAAATCCATTTATACTATCTTCAAATTGCCCAGCAACCATTTGAGCTGCATTATCAAACAAAAGATTAAGATGTTCATTCATCATTGCGCTCCAGTCATCTGTATTCCAATAAGGATTAATACTTCCAAGGAGCACTGCAATCTGATCTGCATTATCATGCCATCTCTTATTAGCCTCTGTAACTGTCCTTTGATCTCCGGCTTTCGCAGCTTTCACGATTTCAGCAGCAATTGTCAGATGTGATGTTAATAATTGTTCAAATTCATTAGCAGCTTCCTGCCCATAAAACGGCAATAAAGCATTTGCAAAATCCTTCGGATTACGCAGTAATCTATTTAGTATTAATTGTGTTTCGGGCAAATCATGTACAATAGCCATTACTGCTGTTCTCGTCCAATTCACATGCTGTTCCCAAAGCAAGCGGAAGAGATCTCTCAAATCCTGAAGATCTTGATCGATGCCCTCCATGTTATTCATATCACCCATATCATCCATGCCGCCAAAGTTATCAAATGTCATTCCTACAGGTGCTGGCGTTCTTCCCGGTGTCATTGTTCCTCCTGGCTGCATCATTCCACCAGGTGATGTCATCCCTCCAGGTGTTGTTGTTCCTCCCGGCTGTGTCATTCCTCCAGGTGCTGGCAT
>JAEWMT010000003.1 GCA_023393095.1 Bacillota bacterium | reverse complement strand
AACTTTGGCTAATGATGTACTGCATGTATGTCCTGGTTTTTTGATAAGGTGAACATTGACAGCCTTTGTCGAATCAACTTATAATGTTCTAAGGATAAGCTCCCATAAGTTCGAATAAAATTTATTGGAGTTTTGAATATACTTAGAAAAGACACGGAGGAAATAAAGATGAAAAATAAATTACGACAAATCATCTCCCTGATCGGAGTTTTCTGTATCATATTATTAATTGGAATTTACATTACCAAGATTAATAATACAGATGCCGATGCATCTGAGGCTTCAGGTGAAGGTATAAACCATAATAATGTAGAAAGCAATGAACCGGAAGATTCTTCTTACCAAGAAGCAAGCAATAACCCACAGGTAACTAAGGAGCCGGAGCAAAAAGAATATACCGGAAAGATTGTTTTAAACAAAGAAAAGCTTACTCTCCAACAGGGGAAAAGCTATCAACTGAAGACAGAACTGACAAAGGAGAATTTATCAGGCAAGAAGGTTACATATAAAAGCAGTAACAAAAAAATTATTACGGTTTCGAGTGAAGGAAAAATTAAGGCCATACATTGGGGTACAGCGTCTGTTACAGTAACTCTTGATAAAGCGAAGGCTGTCTGTGAGGTAACGGTATCAAAGGATATTACCATAACAATCAACGCAGCCGGTGACTGTACCTTTTCCAGTGATATCAAATCGCCAGCCAGCGCCAATTTCTATTCGGTTTATAATAAAAATAATGACTCGTATTTCTTTAAAAATGTGAAATCTATTTTTGATAAAGATGATATGACAATTGTTAATTTTGAAGGGACTTTAAGTAACCGTGGACAAAGGGCAGAAAAAAAATTTGCTTTCAGAGGCAAACCCTCCTATATTAATATTTTAAAAAAGGGATCTATTGAAGCCGTCGCCTTTGCTAATAATCATGTTAAGGATTTCGGGCAGATTAGCTATACAGATACTATCAGCAGTTTTAAAAAAGCTGGCATTAAATATTCCTCTTATAGTACCTTAGGAATATATGAGGTAAAAGGGATCAAAATCGGTATGATATCGATTCAAGAGGTAGGAAGAAGTGATGCAGCAGCAACGCTTCGAGGAGCACTTAAAAAAATGAAAAAGGAAAAGCCGGACTTATTAATTGTCAGCTTTCACTGGGGAATTGAATATGCAAAGAACGCAACAAAATCTCAGATCGCTTTGAGCCGTATTGCAATTAAAGAAGGAGGAGCCGATCTGGTTCTTGGTCATCATCCGCATGTTATTCAACCCATTGAAAAATATAAATCTTCCTATATCGTATATAGCCTCGGCAATTTTTGCTTTGGTGGAAATACGAATCCTTCCGATAAGGATACGATGATTTATCAGCAAACATTTAAATTTCACAATGATAAGCTAGTTCATGATGATAATGTACGCATTATCCCCTGCTCTCTCTCTTCGGTCCGCTACAAAAACAATTATCAACCCACACCTAGTAAAGGCAAGGAAAAACAGCGTATTATAAATCGAATGAATGACTATTGTAAGCAATATAAGATTTCATTTGATAAAAACGGTAATATTAAATAGATTATTTATTCCTATTCGCAAAAAATTTGCCAAAGTAACCTCAGCCTTCGAGTATTGGAGACTGGAAGTTACTTTGGCAATTTAATTACAATGTTTTATTTACCAAAATTGTATTTATTATGGAACCAATTATATCCCACGTCGTCTAATATTATGAAACAGATAATTTATATTAAATAAAGAGAAATGGGGTATTCTTATGAAAAAAGTATCTGCAATAGTTATCATGATCATTATTATGACCATGTTAACGGGTTCAACTGCTTTGGCGGGCCATAAAGCGCCTAGGATTAAAGTAACAGTAAATAATAAAACTGTGAAGTATAATGTAGTGCCTTACCTAAAGGACGGTGAAGTTATGATACCCGTAAAACAGACTTCCGAGGCTTTAGGAGCAAAAGTGGAATGGGATAAAAAGGAGAGTACAGAATGGGTAAATCTTGACATGATGCATATTGAGCTTCCTGTAGGAAGAAGCGAGTTCTATATCCATCGAGATGCTGATTTCTCTGGTATTCCACAAACAGTCAAATTAAATACTGCCATAATAAGCGTGAATGGCGTAATCTTTGTTCCAGGTGAGAAATTCATCGCAAGCCTAGGCGCAACGGTTTCATGGAATAGTAAAAAAAATGTACTGTCTATAACAAAAACAAAGTCTACCGGCATAGACTTAACTAAAACAATACCTTATACTGAAATAACAAAGAATGATATAGTAAAAATTAAAGATGTCTATAAATGGTATCAACATAATTATAAGAAATCAGGAATTCGTTCCATGAAGAAGAATGGTGTAATTTATGTTCTTCTAGGTGCAGGAAGTAAGCCCACAGAAGGGTATACAGTAGGTATTAACAAAATAACGTATGATACAGAATCAAAAGCTTATATCTACGGTTACGTTAAAAGTCCTACTCCTGATAAGAGTATACCAAATAAAACATATCCAAATATGTTAATTAAAATTGAAGGCTGCAAAAATCTCAAAAGTATCCATGGTGAAATGCCGGAAATGATTGTCGATATCGTACCCCCCAAGGCTTCTTACGAAGAACTTACTTTTGACAGCATTCAAGATAATAGTATTTTAAATAAATGGTATAATGAAAACGCCCAGAAAAAGGGTATTAGCTATATAAGAGATGGTAAATACATCTATGCACTCATTGGTGCCGGAGAGAAACCAACCGGAGGATACACCTTAACGATCGATAATGCATTTTACAGCTCCTATGATACGGTAACAATTAATGCAAGAGTAACACCCCCTGCGGACAATGTCCGGGTTATGATGGTTATAACCTATCCTTCTACCTTAATTAGAATTAAATCCGATTTGATCAAAGCTGTGATTGGTGAGGTTATTGATACTACAACTTCCGGCAAAGAAAAGTGGATTACGATGGACGCGGGTACTGTTACTAAGATGGAGTTATATAATCTTGATCAGGTAAAATTAAGAGATATTACTGGTACTGAAAAAGATGATATTATGAAATCTTTTAATGAAGCAACAATCAACCCCAATCCCTATATCAAAATGATTGCTGGAAATGTTCTAAAAGTTACGATCAATGATGGTTATGTTCTTACATTCACAAGCTATGGTTCAGATACAAATGTAATTGTAAACTTTGAGAAAGACGGTGAAGCAAGAACTTTTCATCTGACTGCTCCCGTGATAGCAAAAACGCTGTTAAGCTAATGATCCATAAAGAGTAACGTTTAGCATTGTTCCAATCATACAGCATCTTATAAAATAGCCCTGTATCTACTATAATAAATTAGAAACGTAAGATACAGGGCTATCTTATTCAACTTTTCATCTAAATCTATCTAGAAGTTCTTCAACGCCTCAGTAATATTCTAAGACGCCTGCTTATTAAATACGCCTGATAAATAAGAATTGATATAGAATGATACCTTATTAATTAAATTTCAACGTCTTTTGAATAATCAATATTATTAAAATGGAATCCGAACAAATGATAAAAATCATCCCAATAACCGGTTAAATCTGCTAATTCTCTCACATTTTCACTATCGATCCGATCCCATATTTCCATCACCTTACTTTGTATATCTTCCTGCATTTCATAATCATCCAAACGAATCCGATTATCTTCATCTACAAATATATGAGAAGTATTTAATTTCTCATGGAATAAACGTCCCATCTGTTCGATACAGCCTTCATGATTTCCTTTTTCTTTCATAACCTTATATAAGATAGCAAAATACAAAGGTACAATCGGGATTGCTGAACTTGCCTGTGTAACGAGTGCTTTATTAATACTAATGTAAGCCTTTACTCCCTTTAAGGCGAAGTCTCTGGTTATTTCAAGTGATGTATGATAAAGATCCTTCTTAGCAAGGCCAATTGTTCCGTTATAATAAACCGGATAAGTAAGCTTGGGTCCAATATAGGAATATGCTATTGTTATTGCATTATCTGATAAAGCATCTGCTTTCGCTAAAGCTGTAATCCAATCCTTCCAGTCTTCGCCGCCCATGACCTTAACAGTTGCTATGATTTCTTCTTCCGTAGCAGACCCAATGGTAGCTTCTGTTATCGAATTATCTTTTAAATTCAAAGATTTGTCAGTAAAATTACAATCTACTGTTTTTAATGTTGAGTTATAAATAGTACCGTCCTGCATGGTTCTTCTTGGAGCTGCCAAACTGTATATTACCATATCCACTGTACCTAAGTCATTTTTTATTAATTCGATCGTCTGATCTTTGATTTCTTTCGAAAATGCATCTCCATTGATTGATTTAGCGTAATAACCATCTTTTACAGCAAAACTCTCAAATGCTGTAGTATTATACCATCCTGGAGTAGCTGTCCTACGATCGGTAGCAGGTTTTTCATACAAAATACCAATTGTAGATGCACCACATGCATACGTTGCCGCAATCCTAGAAGCTAAACCATAACCGGTAGATGCGCCGATAATAAGTACTTTCTTGGGTCCTGGTGTTTTACCCAGACTTTTTATATAAGAAATTTGTCTGGCTACATTTTCTTTGCAGCCTTGCGGGTGAGCGGTCATACAGATAAACCCTTTCACTTTAGGCTCAATTATCATACGCTACCTCTTTTCCGTCTTTACAATATTTATTTAATACTTTGATTATCAAAATATATTGTAACATACCAGAAAGTAAGATGTCAAAAAAATTCATTGTATCTACCCATAGTAGAACCGATAAATATATTACATTGCACCTTTTAAAGCCGAGTAAACCTCCTGTTCAACCTGCCTGATCTGTTTTTTACTCATAGCAAAATGAAAAATTGATTCACAGGCATGAACAAAATCATAAAGATTGCAGTTCCCCGTCCTCTCGCCTATCCCAAGCAGAGTACAGTCAACCATTTCTGCTCCGGCTTTGGCTCCAATGATAGAATTTGCGACTGCCATACCCAGATCATTGTGAACATGCATTTCGATTCCTATATCAGAGCTTGCTTTCATTGCCTCTATCAGTTCCTTCGTTCGTTTCGGTGTAAGTACTCCAACTGTATCTGCAATCCTTATTGTATTAACCCCAGCATTTCCTAGTTCCTTAATAATGCATAATAGAAATCCCATATCAGATCTTGAGGCATCCTCCAGCCCGACTGTTACGTTCACATTTTCACTTTTTGCTATATCGACGCACTCTAATATATTTTTTATTACCCAACTCTTATTTTTCTTTAATTTACTATAAATTTGAATATAGGAAACAGGAGTTCCGATGTGAATAATATCAGGCTTGCAGATAATGGAACGTTTGACATCTGACGCATTCATCCTGCTCCATACTGATATTTTAGCATTCTTTTTATTTTCTATAATTCTGGTAATGCCTTCTTCCTCTGCGCCACTGATCACAGGAATACCCGCTTCAATCTCATGCACTCCAAGGTCATCCAACAAACTTGCTATCTTAATCTTATCCTCTATGCTTAGTGCAATTCCCGGACTCTGTTCCCCGTCTCTTAAGGTTGTATCAACAATATATTTTTCTTTTTTCATAACGGGATACCTCCTTTACCAAATTGATAAATTCTGTATCACTAAGACTTTTATTATTTGTCATACATATTTCTTTTACATTTGTTAATATAAGATTAATAAAACTGTCATTCAGAGCTGGTAGTCCAAGTTCCTCCAGTTTATAAATCACAGCTTTTGTACCTGAATGTTTCCCGATAACCAGCTGTGTTCTGCCCCCAACTATTCTTGGATCGTACGCTTCATAAGTAGCTGGATTTTTCTTCATACCATCCGCATGAATGCCGGCTTCCACTTTGAAGATGTTTTTTCCAATGATAGCTTTCTTATTTCCGATGGGCTTTCCTGTAATTTTTTCATAAAGACGAGTCAGCTGTGGTAATATGGTTAAATCACGATTCACTTTATAGCGAACCGATAAACGCATTGCCATTATCACTTCTTCTGTAGCTGCATTATTTTTGCAGCCAGCAAAACTTGTGGTTATATCACCACCGAATTCGGCTGCCCATTGTACAGCCAATGCACTGGCACAATGATATGTATTTTCAGGGCAGAAATTAATCATGCTTCGTGGCAGAATTTGCTTTATTTCACCAAAGATCTTTTCATAAGAATCATTGCATATTAAATCATCCAGTCCAACAATGCGAATCTCCTTACAGTTTCTTAACGCTCTTAACCGGAGAATCTCTCTGATATCGTTCAACTGTAGTTCATAAATCATTTCATCGAAAGAAGCTTCATGCCGGCTTACATAACGGTAAAAGCCTGGATATTGCTTGATATCATCAATAAAGTCAATATCCAAAATGAATTTACGGTTCTCTGGTAAAAACCCCATTTGTTCAAAAGCCTTAACTGATAATTCTACGGCATCTACACCAATTTTAAATAATAATTCAGCAAATAGATGCAACTCTTCTTTTGATGGCAGATTTCGATCCAGAGTTGTTAGGGTATTGTCTATTAACTTAATCATTTTGCCAATTCCCCCTTTGCAATACATAAGATCTATAATTGCGAAACAATTTAGTCTTTGCAATTGTATACACAGCAGATACATATTCCTCCGCTCCAACGCTTCCTTCGGGCTTAACTTCCGCTCCGGAATAGTATTTGCTGTGTATACAATATCTACTGTTTTCGAGTTTCGCAAATAAATACATATTAGGTTCTGCGGATTTAGAATTATATTTGTAGTTCTTCCACCGGTATTCCGTCCATGATATGCTGTTCTACTATCTTTTCCACATCATCTTCCGTCAGATTACCGTACCAAATGCCCTCGGGATAAACTACGGCAATCGGTCCCTTATCACAAATACCAAAACATCCTGTATTTGTTATCATGACCTCACCGGATAAATCATTATCTTCAATTACTTCCATAAATTTTTGTAAAACATTCACTGAATCCTTGGAGTAGCAAAAACCCTTCTGCTGCCCGTTGATCCTGCAGCTGGTACAAACAAAGATATGATGCTTTAGCTTTACCATAATAATAACCTCCTTTAAATAATACGTTGTAATGAATACTTTTTATGAATTATGTTTTGTTTTTAAAAATTAGAAAATCTAAATATATTTGGTTTGGGTGTCATAAGTCATCTATAAGGTGAATCAATGAATATGTATATATATGTACACATATTCATTTCTTTACATAAATCTGACTTATGACACCCTAACCAAATTTAAATATTTTCTATTTATGATTGGACTGCATTTCATTCACCGCCCATTTCACTGAATCCTCTATCCTGTCATAGGTTGTAAAGGCCTTGATTCCCCGGTTTAGTAATTTCTGTTTGGGTGCATCTCCAATTCTCATCGCAATCACCGCATTACAATCGGATATCGTCCGAATAATCGAATCCATACGCCCCTCGTTGTCATCACATTCTGATGGTCCGGGGCAATATTTTTTCACCGATCTTTTTTCCTTGAAAACTGCAGTTCCATTAAGATATTCATATACATAAAATTCTGATACCTGACCAAAATGCTGATCCACAATCATACCGCTTTTTGTTGCTACTGCTACTTGAATTGCACTCATCATACGATTGCTTTGATTTAACTCATTCTCAGACGGCTTATGACAGGCATTAAATTCTATAGACAAGTCTTTTTCCAGGGTTCCAATTGCATCCGCACGGCACTGTCTACAGTGATACATCTGCTTCATTGTTTCACCACATTTTTTACGCATCTGCATTATTTCAACATTGCTGACCAATGGCAAATGTTCAAATACACTTCCCTCAACAGGGATTAACTGCATAATATTTGTAATTGTTCCACCTATTTGCTTGACCTTTTCAACCACCGATGGGATATGCATTTCATTAATACCTTTTAACATAACAATATTAACTTTGCAGATAATCCCCTCTGATGTAAGCATGCTGATTCCAGCCAGTTGGTTTGACATTAATATAGCAGCACCTGCTTCACCATAATATTTTATTCCCATGTAGTCCACATATTTATATATCTGAGCGCCGATTCTGGGATCTATGGCATTCATCGTCACCGTAACATGGGAAACACCAAGATTAATCAGCTCCCTTGCATACTGTGGCAGCATCAATCCATTGGTTGATAAACAGAAGGTGACATCCTGATCCTGCTCCCTGATAAGCTCCAAAGTCTTTTTCGTTTCTTCAAAATTAGCAAGTGCATCACCAGGTCCAGCGATACCTACAACGGATAAGTTAGGGACTTTTTTCTTAACCTCCAAATACTTTTGTAAGGCTTCCTCCGGCTTCAATATACTTGTTGTAACTCCCGGCCTGCTTTCATTTGGACAGTCATATTTTCTTAGACAGTAATTGCAGCTGATGTTGCACTTAGGAGCAATCGGCAGATGCATTCTTGCATATTGATGAGCCTGACAATTATAACAGGGATGTGTTGCTGTCCTTTCTTCTATGGTTTTCATTGTCTGATTTTCCTTAATCATAGAATCTTGCTCCTTTCTTAATTCGTCTGAATTTCTTTTTTCACTCTTATAATATTTTTTATAAAGTTCTTCCCGGAAGCTGGTTTCTTTTTTTGCAAGTACTTCATTAGAGATATCATCCAGAAAACTTAATGCTCCTTCATATCCTAAAATTCTTTGCCTTTGTCCGCCCATTCTGTCATGAATCGGGAATCCCCGTCTCACCAATGGAATTCCCAGCTTTTCGGCAATTCTCCTACCATCGGAATTTCCAATCAGAAGGTTAACGTTAAGCTCCCTCGCCAATTCTTCGATTGTTTGAAAATCTACCTCATCTAGAATTTCAAATCGTTCTATCTGATAAATATCAGAAATTGGCTTAATTTCATTCATCAAAGATTCTTTTAGTCCCAAACATTTCGTTCCAGTTGCAGCGATCAATGGCATGATACCATTTTCGGAACACATTCTTACCGTACTGTATACAAAGTCCGGTTCCCCGAAAATAGCAGCTCTTACTTCCCCGTTATACTTATGCGCATCAATCATGGCATCCAAAAATCGAGCTCGTTCCTTTTGGATATTTTTTGGAATCGCCCTTCCTGAAATTTCAGAAAGTATTTCTACAAGTTCATCACAATCCCGTAAACTGGTAGGAAGATTACACCTTTTATAGGGAACCCCGTATGTATCATATAAATACTGGGCAACTGAAGCTTTATCCGGAAGAAAGGAGGACAGCTCAAGGGTAAATCTCGCCCCTGCCATTTGTTTGATATCCCTAATATCTGTTCCTTCCTGTGGAAGCTTTTGATAGACCTCCTGGAACCCTCCGTCAAGATTCTCGGACAAATCAGGAAGCAGGATATAATCTAGCTCAAACCCTTCCAAAAGGTTTTTCAAATATCTGGTATCAGCCGGTGAAAGCTGACTTGTCACAATATTAAGCTTTTCATTTTTTTCGGAATTCATGGGCACTGTTTTGACTATTCTATACAGCGCGGTCATGAAACCTTCAAACTGTGTTCCCGCATATCCTGCCGATGGTATGCCAATTATGGTAGTGGATCTGTACTGCGGATAGTTTATATAAAATTTATCTATAATCCTGTTTATATCTTCACCAATGGTTTCGGCAAGACAGGTAGTCGCTACTCCGATTACCTCAGGTTCATAAACCAAAATCAAATTAAGCAACCCTTGAATAAGATTTTTTTCGCCACCATATACCGTGCCTTCCTCGGTTAACGAAGAAGAGGCTATATCAATTGGCTCGTTATAATGGGTTGCCATATGACGGCGGATATAGGTACTGCAGCCCTGGGATCCATGGAGGATGGAGATACATTTTTTAATACCATACAAGGCAGTCATTGTACCCATCGGCATACACATTTTACATGGATTTACATTTAAATTTACTAAAGTTCCTCTCATACAGTCCTCCTTTCTATAATAAGAATGTTAGGTAATTGCGAAACTCATTAATTATAGATATTGTATACACAGCAAATACTATTTCGGAGCGAAAGTAAAGTGTTAAAACACTTGGCCCGAAGGAAGCGTTGGAGCGGAGAAATATGTATCTGCTGTGTATACAATTACAGAAACAATATAGTTTCGCAATTACCTATTAAGTATGTCAATTTACCGCAAACTCCTTTCTGATGTACCTCCAGACCGGGTTATTCATACTTAGATTGATTTCCTTTGTAAAATTTACAACTCCGTCAAATCCACATAACGGATGTTTTCGCTCATGATTATGATCGCAAAAGGCAATTCCAAGCTTATAAGCCAGAGGACGTTCCTTCACACCCCCAACCAGGATATCTGCTCCTCTTTCCTTCATGAACTTCTCTAGTTCGGCTGGGTTTGCATCATCAAGAATCACGGTATCCTTATCTACAATACTCTCTATCATTTCATAATCCTCTTTTTTACCGGTCTGGGTACCGACTACAACTGTTTGCATCCCCAGAGAGTGAAATTGACGTATTAATGAAATTGCTTTAAAGCCGCCTCCAACATAGATAGCAGCTTTTTTTCCTTCCAAATTCCTTCGATATAATGTTATAAATTCCTGAAGCTTTGCTGTTTCCTGAACCCCAAATTCAAGCGCTTTCTGTTTCGCCTCCTCGTTTCTCAGAGCCTCTGCAATCCTGACCAAAGAATTCAAAGTATCTTCAATTCCATAAAAACTAATCTTAATATATGGAATTCCCATCTCTTCCTCCATCCGTTTTGCGAGATAGGTACTTGATCCGGCGCATTGGACGATGTTCAGTTCTGCTGTCGGTGCCTTAATTAAGGTTTCATAATCAGAATCACCAGTAATTGTTGCAATAACCGGTATTCCTATTTTTCTTAAATATTCCTTTACAATCCATACTTCTCCGGCCAGATTAAAATCGCCAAGAATATTTATTCCCTTTTTCTTTCCCTTATGCTTATGAGGTAGGAGTAGCTCCATAATTGCATTGCATGCCATCTTATATCCAACGGATTTGTTACCGGAAAATCCCGGGGATTTCACAGGTAGCACCCGGATTCCATATTTGTCTGACATGGATTTACATACCGCATCCACATCATCTCCTATGACTCCAACGATACAGGTGGCATAGACAAAGATAAGCTTTGGATGATAATTACTTACCACTTCGTCAATGGCCGCAGTCAACTTCTTCTCACCTCCAAAGATAACGTCCTGCTCCTGAAGATCGGTGGAGAAGCTGTTACGATATAAATCATCACCACTACTGAGGCTGCCGCGGATATCCCAGGTATAACTAGCACAGCCGATCGGTCCATGAACGATATGAAAGGCATCCGTAATTGGATTCAGTACAACCCTAGCCCCGCAATAAACGCAGGCTCTCTGGCTGACAGCACCTGACACACTATTGCTGTCACACCGTAATCCATTCCCGCTACAGCCCTCCTGCTTTGTCATAACAAAATCCTTCCTTGCCTCAAGTAATACAGCGTTGTCTGATCGTTTGGATTCTCTTTGCAGTTTACAGTCATCCATGGCTCCACTTCCTTTCTATAATCATCAAGTTGATTATCCTTATTTTCCTTGTGCCAATATTTTTACGCCGTATCGCAATGCCATGTTCAATACATGGCATTACGGCGTAAAAAGGGAAACAGGTGTAAGTAAAGCAAGGATAATCAACCCGAATGCTATAATCTAGTTCCGGGTTTATGCTGTCGCAAGTAAATAATTTGCGACGCATAGGTACCGAAACATATATTTCATAATATTTCTACATTACCATTTCAAAATCTTCTTCTGCAGCATCTCTATCCTGTCGATCCATCAGTGCATTACTTATCATTTCGGCCATTCTCATACCACCCTTATATCCGATAAGCGGCATGTAGGAATGGATATATCGGTCGATAATTGGGAAGCCGGCTCTTACAAATGGAATATCCTCTGCTCTTGCAATATACTTTCCATAGGTAGTGCCTATCATCAGATCTACGCCTTCTTCCTTTATCCATTGATGCAATTCAAATAAATCTCCACCAGCTTTAGCCTTACAGCCTTCTACACCAAACTTCATTAGCAGTTCTTCTGCTGCGGACTCAAATGCTTCACCAGGAGTACCAGTAACCAGATACTTCGGAATCATTCCCATTTCAAGTGCAAATTCTGCCAGACTGAGTACGGTATCCGGATCTCCGAATATTGCTACTTTTTTATTATAAGTGTAAGGATGAATGTCAATCAGTATATCTACCAGCTGACCTCTTTCTTCCTCCAGCGTATAGGGAACTTCACACTTGGAATAGTTCTGTAATGCCATAATATATTCGTCCGTTCTTCCAATCCCAATCGGTAAAGGAAGGATTTTGTGGGGTACATTACATTTCTTTGTCAAGATTTCTGCTGGTGCCTCACTGGAAGATTTGCCCAATGCTAAAGTTGCAATTGAATCACCCAGATTAATAATTTCTTCCACTGTTGTGCCGCCCTTTGGATACATTTCAAATTTACCGGTCATTGGGCTATCCATGACACCACTGGTGTCCGGAAGCATGGTATAGGCGATTCCCATTTCCTTTGCTATTCTTTTCATTTCCCTCATATCACCCGGATTTACAAAGCCAGGGAAAATAGCAACTTTTTTGTTCTTTACACCGGAGGATTTGGATAAATAACTGATAAAGCTACCTACCATATTACTAAAGCCTGTGA
>JAEWMT010000139.1 GCA_023393095.1 Bacillota bacterium | reverse complement strand
TTCTTTGTTCTTACTTAAAATACATAACAAACTGAAAAACACAAATAAATTAAAAGAAAGGAATTTTTCATCCATCAGTGAAAAATAATGGTGGCCATATGATTACACCAATTAGTAATGAGATTGAAGCTCTGGCTAAAGAGTATAGCATCATTCCGATTTGCAAGGAAATCTATGCTGATATTATTACACCAATTACACTGTTACGTAAAATATCGGAGATCAGTAGTAGATATTATCTGCTGGAAAGTATCGAAGGCGGTGAAAAATGGGCGAGATATTCCTTCCTTGGATTTAATCCGATTATTCATATCACCTGTAAGAATAGTACAGTTACCATGGAAGGCGAAGAGAAACAGGTAATACATACCGATAAACCCTTTGATGTATTAAGAGATCTACTGAAACAGTATAAAGCACCAAAGCTTCAGGGAATGCCGCCATTTACCGGCGGATTGGTTGGATATTTCTCTTATGAAATGATTGGTTACGCAGAGCCAATTCTAAAATTACAAAGCAGTGATTTCAACGATTTCGATTTAATGTTATTTGATAAGGTAATTGCTTACGATCATTTGAAACAGAAAATTAGCATTGTTGTTAATATGAGAACTGATAAAGTGCTCGAAAATTATGGTAAGGCAGTATCCGATATCGAAAATCTGTCACGTTTTATCACCGAGGTAGTTCCCTTTACAAAGCAGTACAGTGTTAATAAGCCTGAATTCACCTGCAATGTAACGAAGGAAGAGTACTGTAAAATGGTTGAAAAAACAAAGGAATATATCGTGAATGGGGATATCTTCCAAGCAGTAATATCAAGAAGATTTACCACCGAATATAAAGATAATCTCTTAAATGCCTACCGGGTTCTTAGAACAACGAATCCTTCTCCTTACATGGTATTTATGCAAAATGATGATGTACAGCTAATCAGTACTTCTCCGGAAACTTTAGTAAGGCTTAAAGACGGGAAATTAACTACCTTCCCGATTGCAGGTTCACGACCCAGAGGAAAGGATAAAGATGAGGACGACGCATTGGAGAAAGAATTATTGTCAGATGAGAAGGAGCTATCCGAGCATAATATGCTGGTAGATCTGGCTAGAAATGACGTCGGAAAAATATCGGAATATGCAGGCGTACGGGTAACGGATTATATGAGAATCCAAAGATATTCAAGAATTATGCACATTACCTCTGAAGTAGAAGGGGATATCCGTAAGGATAAAGATGCACTGGATGCTATCGAAGCAATTCTTCCGGCAGGAACCTTATCTGGAGCTCCAAAGATTAGAGCTTGTGAGATTATCGAGGAGCAGGAGAAGTCTCCGCGTGGAATCTATGGCGGAGCAATTGGATATATCGATTTTACCGGTAATATGGATACTTGTATCGCCATTCGAATGGCAGTTAAGAAAAACGACAAAGTATATATCCAAGCTGGTGGTGGAATTGTTGCTGACAGTATACCACAAAAGGAATATGAAGAATCGGGAAACAAAGCAAGAGCAGTGATTGAAGCTATCATGAAGGCAAGTGAGGTGAATGAATAATGGTATTATTAATTGATAATTACGACAGCTTTTCCTATAACCTAGTGCAGCTTGCTGGAAAGTTAAATCCGGATATTAAAGTCATTCGAAATGATGAACTGACGGTAGAAGAAATCAGAGCATTAAAGCCAACCCATATTATTCTATCTCCGGGACCTGGTTATCCAAAGAATGCCGGTGTATGTGAACAGGTCGTAAGAGAGATGAAAGGAGAAGTACCGATTCTTGGCGTATGCCTGGGACATCAAGGTATCTGTGAAGTTTTCGGAGCAACGATAACTTTGGCAAAACGTCTGATGCATGGAAAACAAAGTGATATTCATATCGCAAACGGAAGTACAATCTTTCACGGATTACCTCCGATGATTAAAGCAGCCAGATACCATTCCTTAATTGCACAAAAGGAAACGCTTCCAGATGAACTGTTAGTGATAGCAGAAGATGATGATGGTGAGATTATGGCGGTACAGCACAGAAAATATGAAATCTACGGACTTCAATTTCATCCGGAATCAATCCTGACACCAATGGGTGAGACGATTATGAGTAATTTCTTAAAGATCAGAATTCTATAGAATAAAATGCAATTCTATTTTCGATTATTATTTAGCCGTTAACCGGCAGAATGGAGGATATTTATGATACAGCAGGCAATTCGTAACGTATTGAATAAAGAAGACTTATCTTTGGAAATGACGAAGGAAGTTATGGATGAAATTATGAGCGGCAATGCCACAAATGCTCAGATTGCATCTTTTATTACAGCAATTCGTATGAAGGGAGAAACAATTGATGAAATAACTGCTTGTGCCATGAGTATGAGAAATATCGGCTTAAAGCTTTATTACGAAGGAGATGTACTTGATATTGTTGGTACCGGTGGTGATGAAGCTTTTACCTTTAATATTTCCACGATTTCATCTCTTGTTATTAGTGCAGCGGGTATTCCGGTAGCGAAGCACGGTAACCGAAGTGTATCCAGTAAATGTGGAAGTGCAGACGTGCTTGAAGCCCTTGGAGTTAAGATTGATCTTCCGGTAGAGAAGAGTGAGAAGCTATTAAAAGAAATTGGAATTTGCTTCTTATTCGCCCCGGTTTATCATTCGTCCATGAAATATGCAGCTCCGGTAAGAAGAGAGCTTGGCATAAGAAGTATATTCAACATTCTTGGACCGTTATCTAATCCAGCGAATGCAAATCTGCAGTTACTTGGTGTCTATGATGAAAATCTGGTAGAGCCGATGGCTAAAGTACTTGCGAATCTTGGAGTGAAGAGAGCAATGGTGGTACATGGACATGATGGACTGGATGAAGTATCCTTATGTTCAAAAACAACGGTATGTGAAGTAAATGATGGTAAAGTTAACAGCTTCTTCTTAGATCCTCATCAGTTTGGTTTTGAGTATTGCAAACCTGAGGATTTGGTAGGCGGTGATCCCGCAATGAATGCAGATATTGCAAGAAGAATATTAAGCGGTGAAAAAAGTCCAAAGAGAGATATTGTACTATTAAATTCTGCTATATGCCTTTATATGGCTTATAATAATATTACTTTACGTGAATGTGTTAAGCTTGCTGCTGAAATGATTGACAGCGGTAAAGCAATGGAGAAGCTGAATCAGTTTATTCAGTTATCCAATGAATAAATGAATAAGATGAATAAATCATACTCAGGAAAGGATATGAAATGATACTTAATACAATTGCAGAAGCTACCAGAATTAGAGTATCGAAAGCTAAGAAAGAGCTTTCCCTGGAACAGTTAAAGGCTATGATTTATGATGGTGCCGGAGTCAAAAGCTTTCATAACCGGAATGCATTTGCTTTTGAAAAGGCTTTGATAAAGAAGATAAATTTAGCCGATTCAAAAACCTGTGAAGGACATAGATCCGATATACAGAATACAACTGATCATATTGCATTCATTTGTGAGGTGAAAAAGGCATCCCCTTCAAAGGGGATCATTGCAGAAAACTTTCCTTATCTTGAGATAGCGAAGGAATATGTGGCTGCAGGAGCAGATGCCATATCCGTGCTGACGGAGCCGGAGTTTTTTAAGGGCTCTAATCAATATCTTACTGAAATTAGTAACGCAGTTCCGATTCCTGTTCTGCGTAAGGATTTCACCGTGGATGAGTATCAGATCTATGAAGCTAAATTAATCGGTGCAGATGCAGTACTTCTTATCTGTGCATTACTGGATACAGAGACAATAAAAAAATATCTAAGACTTTGTAATGAACTGGGTTTATCAGCCTTAGTGGAAGCACATACCGAGGAAGAGATAATATCAGCAAAAGAGGCAGGAGCCAGGGTAATTGGAGTTAATAATCGAAATCTACAGACCTTTGAAGTAGACTTGAATAACAGTGTTAGACTTCGAGCTAAGGTATCAAAAGACACTATATTTGTAGCGGAAAGCGGCATTAAAACTCCACAAGATATGAGGGTGTTGAAAAATGCCGGTGTGAATGCGGTATTAATCGGAGAAACCCTAATGCGAAGCCCCAATAAGAAAGATCAGCTTGATCAACTGAGGGTATAATTCGAGAAAAAGAGTTCTAAATTAATTTGTGCTGACGCCCAAATTAGCAGTTTATAGTTAGAATGGAGTTTTATATGACAAAAATAAAAATCTGTGGTTTATCAAGGCCAGAGGACATTGCATTTGTAAACGAAGCCCTACCTGACTATATTGGGTTTGTATTTGCAAAAAGCAAGAGACAGGTAAGCGAAAAACAGGCAAAAGATTTAAAAGCAAAACTAAATCCAGAAATAAAAGTTGTTGGTGTATTTGTAAATGAAGAGATAGATAAAATTGTTAGACTTTGCAAGGAGAACATTATAGACACCGTTCAGCTGCATGGGGATGAAGATGAGAATTACTGCAAGAAGCTTAAAAAGCAGATACTCAATCCAATCATCAAGGCAGTTAGGGTAAGAGGTAAGGAAGATATTGAGGCAGCAAAGACAATAAGCAGTGAGTTCTTTCTTCTGGATGCCTATAAGGAAAGTCAATATGGCGGTTGCGGTGATACCTTTGACTGGACAATGATTAGAGAGGTTGGCAGATCTTACTTCCTGGCAGGAGGAATTAATTCGGACAATGTCTTACAGGCGATTGAACAGGTTAACCCATTTGCAGTTGACGTAAGCAGTGGGGTAGAAACCGATGGATTAAAAGACAGGAACAAGATAATAGATATCATTACAAAAGTAAGGAGTGTGAAATAATGTCAAAAGGAAGATATGGCGTACATGGAGGACAGTATATACCCGAAACCTTAATGAAGGCCGTGATAGAATTAGAAGAGGCATATAATCACTATAAAAATGATGAGAATTTTAACAAGGAACTTAATGAATTATTTGAAAATTATACGGGTAGACCATCCCTTTTATATTATGCCGAGAAGATGACTAGGGATCTTGGCGGAGCAAAGATATATCTAAAGAGAGAGGATCTTAACCATACCGGTTCCCATAAGATTAACAATGTACTTGGACAGGTACTGTTGGCAAAGAAAATGGGGAAAACAAGAGTAATTGCTGAAACCGGAGCTGGACAGCATGGTGTAGCAACTGCTACCGCAGCAGCGCTTATGGGAATGGAATGTGAGATTTTCATGGGTAAGGAGGATACAGACCGCCAGGCACTGAATGTATTTCGAATGGAACTTTTGGGTGCCAAGGTTCATGCAGTTACCTCCGGAACCCAGACGTTAAAAGATGCAGTAAATGAGACAATGCGTGAATGGACCAAAAGGATTGAGGATACTCATTATGTTCTTGGTTCCGTCATGGGTCCTCATCCATTTCCGATGATTGTCCGTGATTTCCAGAGTATTATCGGTAAAGAAGTGAAGAAGCAGATGCTTGACAAAGAAGGAAGATTACCGGATGCGGTTCTTGCCTGTGTCGGTGGTGGAAGTAATGCGATGGGATTATTCTATGATTTTATCGGCGATACGAGTGTTCGTCTGATCGGGTGTGAAGCTGCCGGTCATGGAGTGGAAACAAAACAAACTGCTGCAACCATCGCTACAGGAAGCATGGGAATTTTCCATGGAATGAAGTCCTATTTCTGTCAGGATGAATATGGGCAGATTGCACCGGTTTATTCTATCTCAGCCGGACTTGATTATCCAGGAATCGGTCCGGAACACGCGTACCTGCATGATACGAAAAGAGCAGAATACGTTGCGATTACGGATCAAGAGGCAGTGGATGCCTTTGAATACTTATCCCGAATGGAGGGCATAATTCCGGCGATTGAAAGTGCACATGCAGTGGCACATGCCAGAAAGCTTGCGCCAACCATGGGAAAAGATAAGATAATGGTTATTAATCTCTCCGGTAGAGGGGATAAGGACGTAGCAGCCATAGCAAGGTATAGGGGGGTACAGATTTATGAGTAGAATCAGTGATGTATTTCTTAACGGTAAAGCATTCATTCCATTTGTAACAGCTGGAGATCCAAGCATCAATATTACAGAACAGCTAGTGCTTGAGATGGCCAAAGCAGGTGCAGATCTGATAGAAATTGGCATACCTTTCTCTGATCCGGTCGCAGAAGGTCCGGTAATTCAAGAGGCTGATGAACGGGCACTATCTGCTGGTACAACGACGGATAAGATATTTAATATGGTAAAGAGAATTCGTAAGATAGATCATACCCCAATTGCCTTTATGACTTATGTAAATCCGATTTATACCTATGGTAAAGAACGGTTTATGGTAAAATGTAAGGAATGTGGAGTGGATGCATTAATTGTACCGGACGTACCTTTTGAAGAAAGAGGAGAGTTAAAACCGTTCTGTGATCAATATGGGATTACCTTCATTTCAATGATCGCACCGACTTCAAAAGAAAGAATAAAAATGATTGCAACAGAAGCCGATGGCTTTATCTACTGCGTTTCCTCTTTGGGTGTTACAGGTGTGCGCAACGAGATAAGCACAAAGGTAGGAGATATGATTAAGATTGTGAAGGAAGTGAAAGACATCCCCTGCGCAATTGGCTTTGGCATATCCATTCCCGAACAGGCAGCTGCGATGGCTGCAATTTCTGATGGTGTGATAGTTGGAAGCGCCATAGTGAAAATCGTTGGTCAATACGGCAAAGCGTGCATTCCTTATGTGAAAGAATATGTACGGAGCATGAAGGGAGCAATATAAATGTTTGATTTTATCAATGATATTCTGCAAAAACTGAATCAGGGACAGAATCTAAATGAAGAAGAAGCTTATAATGCTATTCTGGCAATCTATCAAGATGAAATGACGGATATTCAAATTATGAGTTTTCAGGTAGCCTTATTGATGAAGAGTCCGACACTAGTAGAATTATCTGCGATTGCCCGTGCCATGAGAGATCACTGTATTCAAATTAAACCGGACATTTCCCAGGAAATGATGGATACCTGCGGAACGGGCGGTGGATTAAATACTTTTAATATTTCTACAGCTGTAGCCTTTGTGGCTTCAGCCGCTGGAATCAAGGTTGCCAAGACAGGCAGTAAATCCAGTATCAATCTTTCTGGAAGTGCAGATGTATTGGAGGCACTTGGAATTGAAATCCACCAGAGTCCTAAGGGAGTAGAGAAGCTGATCGAAGAGGTTGGAATGGCCTTCTTATATGCACCATTATTTCATCCGGTTATGCAAAAAATGATTCATCCAGAGAAGAATCTGGGGATTAAGACTATTTTTTATACCATCCTAGGACCATTAGTTAATCCGGCTCTGGCAACCAGACATGTGATGGGGGTATATAAGCCAGAGCTGCTTGATATGGTTACGGAGGTCGCTTGCTCTCTTGGTTATACCAAAGCGCTGTTTGTTCATGGAGAGGATGGAATGGATGAGATTTCCCTGCTCGGAAAGACGAGAATAAATGAACTTAATAACGGAAGCTTTATAAGCTATGAAATTACGCCGGAAGAGCTGGGACTGCCCCGCTGTAAGCTGAATGATATTGTTACCGGTACACCGGAAGCAAATGCAGTTATGATCCGTGATGTATTCTCAGGAAAGAATAAAGGACCCCGCCGCCATGCTGTAATACTAAATGCGGCCGGTGCATTGATGGTTGGAGATAAGGCAGATTCCTTAAAAGAAGGAGTGAAGCTAGCGAAGGAAATCATCGATAGTGGCCTTGCCCAAGATAAATTAAATCAATTTACCGAAGCTTCGCATGCATATAAAAACTTATAATAACTGATATAAATCAAAAAAATTAATGATAAGTTCGCCAAAGTAATAACCCAGTAATCCCAGTAGGAGAGAAGCTACGATATAGATAACTGCATTTCGCTTTTTATTACCTTGAAATAAGCTAAAGCCTTCATACATAAAGGTTGAGAAGGTGGTGTATGCACCAAGGAAACCGTCTGCGAGTAATAATAATATAGAATGACTTATGGCAAGATTACTAACGATCCCTAACAAGATAGCTCCGGATAGATTAATAATAAAAGTACCCCAAGGAAAAGAATTTCGTGTTCTTGCCATAAGATATTTTCCAAGGCCATATCTTGCAAGACTTCCAGCTGTACCACCTACACCAACGATAAAATAATTCATTTATCCACCTCATCCTCTACCAATTCTGTATATTTCAAAGTTTTTGCTTCATCAATTCTATTGTGATTCAGGATTCGGGCAAAAGTCACTCCGCAATAAACTGCAATCACTCCAAGAATAAGCATAAGCAGGATATAGATTACAGCATCAGAATATAAGCCATATTTTAAGAAATGTTCGGATTCTTTGCAAAAAGTTGAAAATGTAGTAAATGCACCACAAAAACCGGTGGTGATCCCTAATTTAATCTCATCGAATTTTTTGTTTATTATTAGTGTGATAACGAAAGCTAATACAAAACAACCAATCGTATTAATCCAGATTGTAGAAAGCGGAAATGTACCTGATATCTGTAGGGTTCTTATGGCATATCGGCAAATTGCGCCGATAAATCCTCCAATAGAAATTAAGATTATTTTTTTCATAATAATTTACCTTTTCATCTCCTGTTACTTTGGCTAATGAGCAGGAAGAAAAAATGATTATCTTCCGCTTACCCGAACATTTATTTATATCTTAATCCATTTATCATTATATATTATAATTAAGATTTGGGTGTAATAAGAAATTAATAAAGTAAATCAATGATTATGTGTATATAGGAACACATATTCATTGATTTACATAAATCTAGTTATCATGCCAAAATCGCTTTATCATTGGCAAATTCCTTGCCGGATACAATCTCGAACTGATGCATTAAATCGGCTACAGTTAGTTTTTTCTTATCTTCTCCGGTAATATTAAGGATTACTTTTCCGTCATGCATCATAATCAGGCGGTTACCGTGAGCGATCGCATCTTTCATATTATGGGTGACCATGAGCGCAGTTAGATGATTTTCTTCAATAATCTGATCGGTAACTTGAAGAACCTTCTCGGCGGTCTTAGGATCCAGTGCAGCGGTATGTTCATCAAGAAGAAGGAGCTTTGGCTGCTGTAGAGTTGCCATAAGAAGAGTAAGTGCCTGGCGTTGGCCGCCGGATAGAAGACCCACTTTTGAAGTCAATCGGTTTTCAAGACCCAAATCAAGAATCTTAAGAAGGTTACGATATTTTTCCTTCTCTCCCTTGGTAATTCCCCAGCCAAGCGTCCTGCTTTTTCCTCGACGGGCAGCAAGTGCTAGATTTTCCTGGATTTCCATACTGGCGGCGGTTCCTGTCATTGGATCCTGGAATACGCGTCCAAGAAAGCCTGCTCTCTTATGCTCGGGTAAACCGGTGATATTCTGGTCGTCCAGAAGAATTGCACCCTGATCAACCGGCCAGACACCTGCAACAGCATTCAGTGTGGTGGATTTACCGGCACCATTACCTCCGATAATCGTACAGAAATCACCTTTATCCAAATGCAGGTCAACTCCGTTAAGAGCAATCTTTTCATTGATTGTACCGGGATTAAAGGTTTTATGAATGTCTATGATATCCAGCATTTTACTATTCCTCCTTCTCATTTCTGTTTTTCAGAGCGGCCAAGGAAGCTCTTGTGGTACGGCCAAAGGAACTTTTGCGTTTGCCCTGAAGATAAGGTACTGCAAGGAATGCAGCCACAATAATTGCCGTAAATAGCTTCAAATCGTTGGTATTTAGCTTTAACCAGAGTACAATACCGACAACAATATAATAGATAATACCACCAAATATAACGAAGATCAGACGAAGCGCAAAATTCATACGTTTTCCGAGCAGAGCTTCACCGATTACTTCTCCGATAATTACAGCAGCTAGACCGATAACGATGGAACCACGACCCATATTAATATCTGCAAAGCCTTGATATTGTGCCATCAGGCCACCTGCCAGTCCTACGAGACCGTTGGATAATGCCAGAGCCAAAACCTTGGTAAAATTAATATTGATTCCGTTTGCCTTGCTCATAGAAGGATTGCAGCCGGTAGCACGTATAGAACTTCCTTGCTCGGTGCCAAAATACCAATAAAGGAGAATAATTAATGCGGTAGCGAAGATGCCGCCGACAATAATTGCTTTGATTGGTTCCATAAGAGAAATTAAAAGCTTATACTGCTGAGCGCTTAAAGGCTTATTTGCAGCCATACCCATGATATGCAGGTTGACAGAATACAAAGCAATTTGCGTCAGGATACCGGATAGAATCGGTGGAATTCCTAGAGCAGTATGTAATAAACCAGTAATCATACCAGCTGCAAGACCGGCAAGAACGGCAATGAATAAAGCTATGGGGATAGGAACACCGGCCACAGTCAGTACAACTGTGACAGCACCACCGGTTGCAAAGGAACCATCTACGGTCAAATCCGCAAAATCCAAAAGCCGGAAGGTGACGTAGACTCCAAGAGCCATGATACCCCAGATAATACCCTGAGCGATACTGCCAGGTGTAGCATTTAATAAATGCATTAGATTTAGAGTAGCAAAATAATTCATTTTTATCCTCCTAACATTTTTTAAGGGGTGCCGGTAATAGCTGGCCCCCCTTTGAGATCGTTTCAGATCGATTATGCTGTTTATTTAGACTTAATAGCGGTATAGCTATCGGGAATTTTAACTCCCAGTTTCTCAGCACGGTCAGCCACATATTTATATGTAATATTCGGAGAATATTTAACCTCCATTGTGGATATATCTGCGCCGTTCTCAAGAACCTCATAAGCCATTTCTCCGGTTATGGAGCCTAAATCATAATAATCGATAGATAAGGTAGCAACTCCACAACCCTTACAAATACCTTCTTCACCACTTACAATAGGTATACCTGCAGGCTCTGCGACATTATTAATTGCCTTTGCACAGGAAGCAGCGGTATTATCGGTAGGAACAAAGATGATATCACTGTTGTTGCAGGCATTCTGTGTAACGGATGCAACATCGTTGGAGTCGGCAAAGGTATACTCGGTACATTTATAACCCATTTTCTTTAAATAACCCTGAATTGTTGTTGACTGGTATTTTGAATTAGCTTCTGCAGAGCAGTAGAGAATACCTATATTTTTTACATCGGGAAACAGTTCCTTAATCATATCAGCCTGTTTGTCAAGCGGGGCAAGATCCGAAGTACCGGATACGTTAATACCGCTTACTCCTGTCCATTTTTTAGCACCTAATGCAGTGGCATAATCAGTAACAGAGGTACCAAGAATCGGTATAGTATTTGTAGCGGAAATAGCAGCCTGAACAGAAGGAGTTGCATTTGCCATGATTAAATCATATTTGCTGGAAACAAACTGATTAATGATGGGAGCGCAGTTGGCAGAATCTCCGGCAGCATTCTGTACATCAAATACAACCTGATCACCCAGTTTTTTGGTTAACGCATCTTTAAAACCTTTGGTTGCGGCATCTAGAGCTTCATGCTGAACCAACTGACAGATACCTATGTGATAAACTGCTTTTTCAGTCTTGTTATCGGATTGATTTTTTTCCTTGGTACTGGCTGGTTTACTAGTCGGTGCCTTGGTGTCTGCGGTACCGCAGGCTGCGAAGTTCATAACGATAAGTAGGGATAAAATAATTGCATAAATCTTTTTCAATAAAAACATCCTCCTCATTATTTAATTATGTAGATTTAACACTTCAATGCGCTAAACTGTACTTTTGTATTATACCATTAAAGCAAAGAAAGTCAACTGTTTTGATAACCTATAGTGTAGGTCAAAATTACAATTTATCTTGTATGCTCATGAGGCATACAGGATGAATTGTAACAGGCCAAAAAAAGTTCAGAAAGTCCCCCAAAAAAGATTCGAACTAGAAGATTCGAAATGGTTAAGTGAAAAGGTAAATTCATGATTTTTTTAACGCCCTGATTTTGCAGGACTAAAATCACGCTTTACCAGTTTACGGGGTACTAAAATAGCAGTATAATGCACTTATAGACGTCTATTTCTAT
>JAEWMT010000092.1 GCA_023393095.1 Bacillota bacterium | reverse complement strand
CCATAAGGCTTGCAGGTTTCTACAACATATTCAAGCGGTATGTTCTCATCGATTGATATGTTATCCGGTTTTGTTTTGCACATCTCTTCAATGTTGCGCTTTGCGTTACCACATACGAAGAAAGAGGACGCTTTACCCTGTTCTCTAATATAATCAAATACTGCTGTTACGTACGGAGCTACGAATTCCTCAAAATTGCCTGGTGATATCTGAGATGTCATAGGATCAACCACGGCTACTATATCAACACCTGCTTCAATGTACATTTTAGATGTATTGATACAAACTTTTTTACAAAATTCCATTAACTCTTCCACAATTTCTGGTTCATCCGTCATATTATAAAAGATATCGGTTCCCATTAAGTGAAGCGCCAAGGTAAAAGGCCCGGTAATTAAACCATATATTGCAATCTTATCTCCCAATTCCTTCACGATTCTTCTTGTTGCATCCAGAGCAATAGGAAAGCGACCATCCTTTTCTGTAGGAATCTTTAGGTCGGAAAGCTTCACTCCCTCTTCCAGAATATGACTCGAAACCGCCGGCGGATTATCTTTTGCATAAGTAAGTCTGCAACCCATCGCCTCTGCCTCCACCTGAAGATCAAATAAAGCAGGAAGTCCATCCGGCTGATATTGCTCAAATGCCTTTGTAACACCTTTTACAATATAATCAGCGTTCTTAAAATATGACTCACAGTCAACATCAATCAAACTTGCTGCATGGCAGCCTACGAAGGGAACCCAGGGGATACGTTCTACTTCCTTGTTGTAAATAGCGTCTAATACTAATTTTTTTGAATCCATATCAATTCTCCTTATTATGTAGTTTATTTATTAGGTAATTGCGAAACTCATAAAATGTAGATACTGTATACACAGCAAATACTATTTTAGAGCGAAAGTAAAGTGTTAAAACACTTGGCCCGAAGGAAGCGTTGGAGCGGAGAAATAATATTTGCTGTGTATACAATTACAAAGACTATATAGTTTCGCAATTACCTATGTAGTTTATTTATAAGATTTGTCTCAGTAAATCCAATAGCCATTATTCAAAGATCCGCGGAGTATCTTTAAAAATGTCCAGCCATGCATGTTCAAGCACATCCTGAAATGCGTTTGTGTCATGACCGATAACAACCAGTTTGGTTCTTTCTATAATATCTCTCTTTCCAAGCTCTGTTTCAATGATCTCAACCTGATTATCTACAACGTCCACCTTCCACCATTTGTTTTGACCCCTTAAAAAACCTTTCATACGAAGAATGAATCCACCAATTCTTTCGATCAATGCTCTCATATCCTCTTCTGTATAAAAACCATCTCCTTCAATGGAATAAGACGCGGGACGGTTATAGCACTTATTACTGGTTTCTCCTATATAACCATTGTCACTCAGTTTATCTGCAAGTAAATCAGCGGGTAACTCAGCAAACATTGTCTCGTAAACAAATGCATTAGCATTGATGTCATTAATCACATTTTTTATTTCATCAATTGTCTTCTGATTAATTAAATCAATTTTATTAATGATAATAAAGTTACTAGAAGCTACCTGATTCTGTACGGGAGCCAATACCTTAACGTGCTTTAAGAAGGACGTACCATCAAGAATGCAAACAGCTCCTTTATAATTATATTGTCTATTTGACCGAATGCTTACTTCGTCAATAATCTGATGTATATTGGATGGATCCGCCATTCCTGAATTCTCTATTAGAAGTACATCGATCTCCCTGTTCGTAAATTCTATTAAGGTATTAACAAAGCTTCCCTTAATACAGCTGCAGAATATTGAACCATTATTTATTTCTACCAGTTCGATATCATCTTTCTTAATCACAGGTCCGTCAATCCCAATTCCTCCGAACTCATTTACGATGACACCTATTTTCAGACCATCCATATTATTTAATAACTTTTGCAGAAATGTTGTCTTCCCGGAACCCAGAAAGCCGGATATCAGATATAAATCAATTTTTTTCATTGTTACCTCCATTCTGCCTTTGAGCGTTCTTGAATATGTAAATAGATTATAGCGAATAATTTTAGATTAATTGTGTGATTTTTTTAAACTTTTATAAATAATTTTAGAATTTCTATTTTCATAATGTAAAACAGTTGTTTTCAATGTAAATTACTTTCTATAATTAAATCAAACTTCACAGTTAAAATGTTAAATAATGTTTGATAGAGTCAGCATGAAATATCTAAAATGAGTACCTGTGTCCACTGGCATCTTCTTTCCATTTATTGGGAGTATCAGAAATTCCCAATATCCATTATAAATTCCATTATTCTTGTTTCCTTCGGACAGACAAAGTATAATAGGTTCAAAGTATTCTCATAAATTACATTACTCCAAAAGAAGCCCCTGCTAAAAAGGGTACACATTTTATAAAAGATGAAAAAGAATTACATAAACAGCTTGGGATTAATGTATCCAAACCCAGAAAATAGATAAATGCTAATAAATATTATCATACCTCTCAGATTTGTACATGAAAAGAGAGGATAAATATCCCTAAAAAAATATAATTATAAAGGAGTTGATTGTATGGAATGGATTGAAAGATTGAATGAATCTATTAACTATATTGAAGAGCACATAAATGAGGAAATTGACTACGAACAAGTTGCAAAAGTAGCGTGTTGTTCAACTCATCATTTCCAAAGAATGTTTGCGTATATGGCAAATATACCTCTATCTGAATATATACGACGTAGACGTATGTCATTGGCAGCGGTCGAATTACAAAGTGGGGAGAAAAAAATCATTGATGTGGCTCTTAAATATGGTTATGCTTCCCCAACAGCGTTCAACCGGGCATTCCAAAGTATACATGGTGTCGCCCCATCTGCTGTAAAAAAGAGCGGAACTCCGCTACGAGCATTCCTGCCTATTAGCTTCAAAGTTACAATAAAAGGTGTAGAAGAATTAAACTATAGGATTGAAAAAAAAGAGCCTTTTCGCATTGTCGGGATTTCACATCCGCTTCACAAGGAAGTTGAGAAGAATTTTGAGATTTCGCCTCAAATGTGGCAGAAGGCAGCTACAGACGGCACGATTGAAAAATTAGCGTCTATCGCAGACAGTCAGCCTATGGGAATACTGGGGGTAAGCCTATGTGATGATTTTGAACAATGGCGGTATTATATCGCTGCTGCCAGCACAAAGCCGATAAACCAAGCATTTGAAGAATATATTGTTCCATCCTTCACATGGGCAATTTTTACTGGAGAAGGCCGGATGCCAGAGGCAATACAGGAACTGGAGAAAAGAACCGTGACCGAGTGGCTTCCTACTTCCGGCTATGAGTATGATAATGGGCCGGACATAGAAGTTTACTTAAATGCAGATCTACAAAATGCAAAATTTGAAGTATGGATTCCGGTTACCAAAGGATCAATTTGAAAAAAGAAGGAGCAACTTGAGATGAGTTTAACGTATAGGATAGAAAAGATGGAAGCTTTTCGCGTGGTAGGTTTTGTCATACATACTACTACTGAAAATGGAGACTGTATGCAAAAAGTCCCAGCATTATGGAGAGAAGTAATGCAACAAGGTAAGCAAATAGAATTACAGTCCTTAATGAACCGCAGCCCCTATGGGCTAATTGGAATGAGTGTGTATAACACAGTAGCAGATGATGCGAAAAAATTCGATTATTATATTGCTTGCGCCTCTGATAAACCCGTTCCAGAAGGAATGGAGGAGTATATAGT
>JAEWMT010000079.1 GCA_023393095.1 Bacillota bacterium | reverse complement strand
CCCCTATAGGTAAATTAATTCGTAAGATTGTTGGTGTTGATAGAGCAGCAGTTAATGAAGCATTTAGTGAATTTCTATCGGAAGAAAGATTGAATAGTAATCAAATTAAGTTTGTGCGTTTAATTATCGACTACATTGTGGCAAACGGGAATATTGATGATAATTCTCTACTAATGCAGGAACC
Organism: Bacillota bacterium; assembly: GCA_023393095.1. Classification (GTDB taxonomy): domain Bacteria; phylum Bacillota; class Clostridia; order Lachnospirales; family Lachnospiraceae; genus Mobilitalea. Next base: position 2,817 of record JAEWMT010000079.1, on the reverse strand, counting down.
ATTCAGAAGCATTGGCAGCATTACAGCTTTGTTCAAAGATGATATGGGTACTGCAAAACAGATTTTGAATGTGGTCGAGGAAATAAAGAAAAACTCAGAAGATATTGCTTAAAATTTGAAGGTTTAGACCTGAATAAATTAATTGAAGGTGTTGTTTTATCTCCGCTAACAAAAAATCTTCAATGAGTAATGATATAAATTTAGATGTGGTAAAACAATTTCTGCTAAACAATCAAATTGGTTGTAAAGTAGTTGTAATGTCAAAACATAAAATTCGTTGGTGATATAAGTAAATAAGACGAAATGATTTTATATTAAGCGATGGAGGAGCAAATTAACATCGCTTTTTTCTTATTCCGAAATAATAAGTCCCATTTTCAAAAACTTTAATGTCATTTTCAAAAACTATTTTTTAGTATGACAACAGCAAATAATCTTGCAAATAAATATAATATTATAGTTGACAAATAATATTATATGATATATAGTATTACTAGATCAATAATATTGCAAGCTCTATAAGCTTAGAAAGGAGTTGTTGGTATGGTATTTAATACCGGTTCGGCGCTTTTAGATGCAATTGTACTCGCTGTTGTTTCAAAAGAACCGGAGGGGACTTACGGGTATAAAATAACGCAGGATGTTCGGCAGGCTATTGAAGTTTCAGAATCAACGTTGTATCCTGTTCTTAGAAGGCTCCAGAAAGATGATTGCTTGGAAGTGTACGATTTGGAGTTCGGTGGTAGAAATCGTAGGTATTATAAAATAACAGACAAAGGTAAGGTTCAGCTTCGACTTTACAATGAAGAGTGGGAAATTTATTATAAGAAGATTAATATTATATTAGAAGGAGTGAAATAGATGACAAGGCTGGAATTCATGAAGGAACTCGAGAGCTTATTGTCCGATATCCCTTTTGATGAAAGAGAGGAAGCACTTCAATATTATAACGGATATTTTGATGATGCAGGGGAAGAGCACGAGCAGGAAGTAATTCAGGAACTGGTTTCACCACAAAGAGTTGCTGCAATCATAAAAGCAGATCTTGCTGCGAATGCAGCTGACCGTGACAACATGGGTTGTTTTACGGAAAAAGGTTATCAGGATACAAGTTATAAGGATGAGAAATTTGAATTGGTAGGTGCACATAAGAAGGGGTCCGGTAATAATCAGGACAATGCAAACGAGAGTAGCAATACAAGTGGAAGAAACAATGAGAATAACAATTATAGTAACGGGTCGCATCAGAATTATTCCTCAGATCAGTCTAAGAAAGCTTCGGAGGAGAGAAGTAGGAATACCAATGTTGGTCTTCTTATTATTGCTTGTATTTTTGGGGGTATATTTTTCTTTCCTATCTTAGGAATCGTAATTGGCATCATTTCTGCAATTATCGGTATTATCGTAGGCTTTGGTGCAGCCGGTGCTGCCATGATAGTCAGTGGAGTAGCATTAATTATTGCAGGATTAATTCAGCTTAGTATTCTGCCGCTGGGATTATTGTTATGTGGCTGCGGATTTGTTGTACTTGGACTTGGAATGTTATTTATGGTAGTATGTATTGCTTTATGTAAAAATGTTTTGCCCGCTATGATTAAGGGAATTGTAAATCTTTGCAGAAGACCTTTTCAGAACAGGAGCGTGACAGCATGAAAACATTTTTGAAAGTTTGGCTGGGAATTGGTCTGCTATCGATAGGAATTGGAGTGGCATTACTGGTAATCGCTTTTACATCTGGAGCAAGATGGGAAGATACTGTTGAGTTCATTTCAATGAGTGAAAGCTATAGCGGGGTTGAGAAGATTCATATGGATATCAGCTGTGGAAAAGTTAACATTATAAAAGGGAATGGATTTTCCATAACAGCAGAGAATATACTTGATAATGAACTGAAATCCAATGTTAAGGATGGAATTTGGTACATCAAAGAAGATAACAGCGATTATGCAGACATATTTGGGATAAGATTACCTCGAAAAGCAGTTTTCTTAAGTTGGAATGACCATTTTGCACCGGATATCACAGTTACGATTCCTGAAGATTTTGTAGCAGAGGATTTTACCCTCAAAGTTGGTGCTGGTGATGTAAATGCAGAAGAGATAAATGCAGTTACAGGTGATTTTAACGTTGATCTTGGTAGATTAAAAATCAACAATCTGAATGTCAAAGAACATTCGAGTTATAATATTGGTACCGGTAGTATGATATTGGAGGATATCAAAGTAAAGAATGCTTCGTTTGATTGCGGAGTCGGCAATCTGGAAGCCCAAGGTGAAATTACAGGAGACAGTAGTGTGAAATGTGGTGTCGGTAATATTCATCTTAAATTAGATGGTAATGTGGATGAATATTCTTATGATATAGATCGTGGAATTAGTAATGTTGAGATTATTGATGGTAAAAGCTATAAAAACATAAGTAAGAAACATATCAGTAATAGCGATTCTTCAAATTATATTAATTTCAATTGTGGAATTGGTAATATTTCTGTTGTATTTGATTAAAAAAAGTATATCATAATAATTATAGAGAGGAGTGTGATTTTATGGAACCTAAGAAATTATACAGAACTGAGAGAAATAAAATGATTTGCGGTGTATGCCAGGGTGTTGCTGAATATATTAACATTGACCCTACGGTTGTTCGATTACTTTGGGTAATATTTGGTTTTACTGGACTCGGCGTCTTTGCCTATATCGTAGCTGCAATCATTATGCCTGTTGAAAGATAATATAAAATAAAAAATCTCCCGGATTATATCATAATCCGGGAGATAACTTTATCTAGTTTTGAAATTGGTATGATTAGGAATTATAT